>JAKPTX010000105.1 GCA_029570835.1 Bacteroidota bacterium | reverse complement strand
AATAGTAGAACATTGGGGAAGTGATGAAGAAACCCAAAAAGTAGAAATGGAAACCCGACAAAAGATTGATAATAAGGAGATTAAAGGAGAATATTACATAAAGGGAAACAAATGATTGGGTGCCTCTTCAGGGGTTTATAATTTTTGATTTTTCTGTTTTTATGAAATATAAAAAAAGGGGGGGCAGAAAAAATTTTCCTTATAGGCTATTTTATTTCCCCACTCTCACATGTTACTGCTTTTGGGAAAATCCTGTGCAATTACGAATTTCAGGGTGGTAAATTGAAAATTGGTAAATATCTAACATATATCATTGATGTGGTTGATTTACAGTGAATTACGACATAAATTGCCATATTTCTTATTTCTAACTTCTTCTTCATATTTTATAATGTCACCCCTTCGGGGTTCTTTGGGCTCCTGGGGTTAACATTTTGCTATAATAATGCCACCCCTTCGGGGTTATTTAAAAGTCGAAAGTCGAAAGTCGAAAGTCGAAAGTTTTTGCCATAAGTTGAAAGTTGAAAGTTGAAAATTGAAAATGGTTAAACATCTAATGTATTTCATTGATATTCAAATAATTCTAAATTCTAAACTCTAAATTTACAATAATGTCACCCTTTCGGGGTTATTTTGCCTTTTGGGGTCAATATTTTGCTATAATAATGTCACCCCTTCGGGGTTAACTTAGCAGTAAATAAAGTCATTTCCGATTTTTCTTCCTTCTACCTTCTACCTTCTACCTTCTACCTTGTAAAAGCGTAATTCGTAATTGTTTATTCCGCCTTCAGTTCGGCATTATTTTTGTGGATATTGAGCAGAATTCCGATGGCTGCGCCGGAAATGATCAGTGCGGCTCCTCCCCGGCTGATAAAGGGTAGGGTTTGTCCTGTGGAGGGGATCAATCCGCAGTTGACCCCAATATGTACAAAAGCCTGGGCACTGAACCAAAATCCAATGCCGAAGGCGAGCAGTGAGGCGAATGCCCCATCCGTATTGCGTGCAATCCGCATCGCCTGAAACAGCAATGCCAGGTATAGAAAAATCACAAAAAGACTCATGATCACGCCAAACTCTTCCACCAATACGGAAAAAACGTAGTCATTATCACGTGCAGGCAGAGAAACTTTGATGACACCCTCTCCAACTCCCCAAGGGAGCAACTGAGAGCGGGATATGGCAGCTTTGGAGAGTACTACCTGACGAGCGTAATCTTCCGGAACACCCTCTACATAACCATGAGCCCAAAGGGTAAATCTGTTTTTTAAAGTTCCCGATCTTCCCCCTCCGGCGGCAACAAAGATGGTACCGGCGATCAGTACTGCCAAAGTGAAGTAAGCCAGATATTTAACCGGTATTTTCGCAACAAAAAGTACGACCAGGCATGTAGCAAAAAGGATAATGGCAGTCGACTGGTTGGTTAGGAAGACTCCGGCACAAAAACCGGCAATGATGATAAAAAGTTGAATTAACTCCTGTTGAGTGATCCCCTGTTCTTTATTGATTCTCGTAGCGAGGAACTTAGCGATGTAAAAGACAACCAAAAAACCGATGAGGTAGAAGGTTTGCAGATTGAACCCGAACAGCACCACAGAGCGGCTGTCTGTCCCCCCCTTAGATAATGTAATCAATAATAATATTGCAGCAACAAGTAACCCAATAGTGCCGAATGCGGATAATGTACGGTAGTCGATTTTACTAAAGGCAAACATGACGGCAAGAGCGAGCAACAGATGTATGGTGTGGTTGACCCACTCACTGCTGGTACTGAAGATGAGTTGAAAAGAGAAAAGTGATAGCACCAGGATGATCGCGACGATTACTTTTCCACTGTTTAGATTCAATCTTCTGGCTAATTCTGACATAGTAACAACGCTAAATGATTATAATTGAGCAACTGCTTTTTTAAACTGTTCTCCTCTTTCACGAAAATTTTTATAAACTCCGCCACAAATAACACCGGGTGAAAAAAGTACGCAATCCCCACTTTGAGCAGCATAGAATGCTGTTCTGACAGCCTCCTCTAAGTTCATAGCAACAAAAACCTCTTTTTTAAGTCCTTTATAAAAATCAAAGATTGCGGAACTGTAAACTCCTAACATCACAATAGATTTTACTTTTTTATTGATTAAATCAGCTAATGACTGATCGATTGATTCCAGATCCTGGATGCTCATAATCCAAATAGTAGGTTTTTTCATACTTTCCAAAGCAAACCAAACCGCATTGGGGTTGGATGATCGGGAGTCATTGATAAAATCAACCCCGTCAATAGTAGTTACTTGTTCTAATTTATGAGCAGAATTTTCAAAATCGCTCAAGATATTGGCTAAACTTTCACGGCGCAGATTGACCAGTTTGCTACTCAGTGTAGAGGCCATATCACCTTGTGAGTCGGAGTTCATTAGGTCGTAAAATGATTTTTTTGGTGTTGTTGACATGTTTATCGTACTTTTAATGTTGCTAATGTGATGACTACTAATAAGATTCCTACAATGATGAATCTTTGAACTATTTTGGCTTCATGCATTCCTTTTTTCTGATAATGGTGGTGTAAAGGTGACATTAAGAAAACCCTTCTGCCTTCGCCATACTTTTTCTTTGTGTATTTGAAGTAGCTCACCTGAATAATCACCGATAAAGATTGAATAAGAAATATGCCGCATAGGATGGGGATCAAGAGCTCTTTGCGGATGATTATGCAGAGTACGGCAATGATTCCTCCCAAGGTTAAACTGCCCGTATCTCCCATAAAAATCTGAGCGGGATAACAGTTATACCAGTAAAATCCGATGCACGCTCCCATCAATGCAGAGGTATAAACAACCACCTCACTGATATTGGGTATATACATGATATTGAGATAGTCAGCGAAAATGGTGTTGCCCGAGACGTAAGTAAGAATGGCAATTCCGATGGCAATAATAGCGGAGGTTCCCGCTGCTAACCCATCTAATCCGTCTGTAAGATTGGCTCCATTGGAAACAGCAGTGATGATCAAAATAATGATGGGGATCATGAAAAGAAAAGTCCACTTTCCTTCACTGTCTCCAAAAAGCTTGGTGAACCATGCATAATCAAATTCGTTGTTTTTTACGAATGGAATTGTTGTTTTGGTCGATTGTTGGGCTTCACTGTTGCTAAAAGGGCTATACCCTTGATCTTCATTGGCAAAAGCCAAAGCATGATCCTTATCGATCATCATATTGTGTCCATAATGGCTCTTTTCTTTGATGACCACTTCAGGGTGAAAGCAGAGAACAGTCCCGACAATCAGTCCTAAAATGATCTGACCAATCAGTTTTTTCTTGCTTGAAATTCCTCCTTTATCTTTTTTGAACACCTTGATATAATCATCCCAAAAACCTAAAAATCCCAGCCAAAGAGTAGAGAAAATTAGCAAAAGGATGTAAATGTTGTTCAATTTGCACACTAAGAGTACCGGAATCAGAATAGCCGCAATAATAATGATTCCACCCATAGTGGGGGTGCCACTCTTTTGATCTTCACCCGCTAATCCCAAACTTCTTACAGTTTCACCAATCTGTTTTTTACGCAGGAAACGGATCACTCTTTTACCGAAAATCATGGTGATTACGAGAGAGAGAATCAATGCCGCTGCCGCACGGAAAGAGATATATTGAAATAATCTGGAACCGGGGATTTCAAGTTTTTGAAGCCATTCGAAAAAATAGTACAACATAATTTATTGGGCATTAAATTGGTTAACTAACTCCTCCACATCATCAAAATGATGCTTTGTTTTTTGAATAATTTGATACTTTTCGTGTCCTTTACCTGCTACCAGTAGCACCCCATTGGGAGGGAGCATCATGCAGGCTGTTTTGATCGCTTCTCTGCGATTTTCAATCGTGAGTACATTGCGTTTGAACTCCATAGGCACTCCGGCTTCCATCTCACGTAGAATTTGCAGTGGATCTTCCGTTCTTGGATTATCGGATGTTAAAACAACTTTGTTACTGAACTTACAGGCAACTTCTGCCATTACAGGTCTTTTTTGTGCATCTCTATCGCCGCCACAACCTACAACAGTGATCACTTCTGCACTGTTTTGAGTAATCTCTCTGATGGTAGTGAGTACATTTTTGAGTGCATCCGGAGTGTGGGCGTAATCGACAATGCCAATTGCACCGGTGGGACTTGGAATTACTTGAAATCTACCGGGAGCACTCTTCAATTCACTCATTTTAGGGAGTAGCTCCTCATCTTCTATGCCAAGTAATCGTGCAATACCGTAGATTGCCAGCAGGTTGTAAACATTAAACTTTCCTGATAGTCGTAAAAATAATTCTTGTTCGTTGAATTTTACATGAACTCCTTCAAAACTATCATCTAAGATTTTTCCTTTAAAAGTACTCCCACTTCTCAAACTGAAAGTAGAGATTTGTGCCGCAGAGTTTTGAACCATCACGAGACCATTTTTGTCATCGATATTGGTTAGAGCAAAAGCGGTTTTAGGCAGATTGTCAAAGAAACTCTTTTTGGCTGCAATATAGTTGGCAAAAGTGTGATGGAAGTCCAAGTGATCATGGGTAATATTGGTAAACACAGCTCCGGTAAAATGGATCTCCTCTACACGACCTTGAACTAAAGCGTGAGAACTTACCTCCATAAAGCAATATTCACATCCTGCTTCTACCATTTCGTTTAAAAGAGCGTTGAGTTGCAGTGCATCAGGAGTGGTGTGTGTAGCCTCAACTTCCCGATTATTGATTTTATTTACAATCGTGGAGAGCATCCCTGTTGGGTAACCCAATGACATAAACAGCTGATGCAATAGGGTAACGGTGGTGGTTTTGCCGTTTGTTCCGGTAATTCCCACCAATTTTAGTTTTTGTGAAGGATGATCATAAAACTGACCGGCAAAGTGTCCCAATGCTTTGCTGCTATCGGGAACTACAACCCAAGTGATGTTGGGGTTTACTTCTGAGGGTAACGTTTCACAAACAATGATATTGGCTCCATTTTGGATAGCTGAGGCAATGAACCGGTGTCCATCGGTTTGAGTTCCCCGTTGAGCAATATAAACCACTCCTCCCTTGGGATGAGGAACTACCTTTCGACTATCAAAATGGATCTGAGTCACTTTTTGGTTCTCATCCCCCTGAATTTGATAATTTGTAATCGTTTTTAAATAATCCTTTAATGGACTCATTTTTATATATTATTTCTTTCTTTCTTATTTCTTACTTCTTACTTCTTATTTTATCTCGCTCCCAGCACCAACTTCACCTTTTTACCATTTATTTTCTCTATCCGTTTCACAATACCTTTTCCCTCTACTTTGGCACTGTATCCCAGTCGACTGAGTTCAAAAATAGCAGTGGAGGGATCTAGACCAAGCAATTGAGTTTGCCAGTTTTCTTTGTTGACTTCGATCTTTTTGATCTCTTTTTTCTCTGATGGAATTCTTTGAGAAACCGGGAACTCTTTCAGAGAGGCAAAATTTTCAATATTCATGATTTGTTGTGCGATATTGGCAAACACATCTACAGCCTCACCGCTCATTCTGGTGATATTGTACAGGTAAACAATGACGGTATAGCGTGGATTGTCGTAAGGGAAATAGCCACAGAAGGAGGCACTGTTCCGACTTTTGAGATAAGTTTTTGTTTCCGGATCCCAAATATCGCGGGTTCCTGTTTTACCGGCAAATTCAACCGGGAATTTGGCATATTTACGCGCTGTTCCTACCGGACTGGTTACTACAGATCGTAAATATTTTTGGGCTCTTTCAACGGTGTACGGAGAACAAATTTGTTCATGAAGGACTTCAGTATCATAGATTTTCACGATACCATCTTTATCTGTAATCGATTTAACAAAAAGGGGTTTAACCATTTTCCCATTATTGGCAATGGCATTGTAATAAGTTAAAGTTTGAATAGGTGCGATATTGAACCCGGCTCCGAAAGTTGTAGAGTAGTAGGTTCGTCTGTCAGTTGCTTTTTGCCTGATCGTGGGTGGTGGAATGGTCCCTAACTGTGTTTTAATAGAGTCCAAAATTCCCATTTTTCTCAATTCGTTCAAATAGGATTTAAAATTAGGATAGGTTCTGAATATCAGGGTTGCAGTTGCTTCATTGTAAGAGCGTTGGAAAATTTCAGCAGCTGTTCCTAATCTGTGAGTTGACCCTTGACTGTCGCTATCATAACATTTTTGAAATTTTTTCCCTCCAAAGTGATTGATAATTTCGCATCCACATAGCAGATAAGTTGGGGTAGTATCATTGGGCGTTTTTTCCAAATAGGCGAGTAAAGATGCCAATTTGAAAGTGGAACCCGGTTCACATTCGTGACGCAAAGCGTAATTAAACTGTTCAGTATAATAATAGTTGCCCTCTTTTCCTTTTCTGGTCAAGTTGGTAATAGCCTTAATTTCACCCGTTTTTGTTTCCATTACCACTGCCGTACCCCACTGTGCATTGTTTTCCAACAATTTATCCATAAGTGCTTGATAAACAATGTATTGAATGTCTAAATTGATGGTAGTTTGGATGTTTTGTCCATCTGTTGGGTCAATTTTACCTTCGATAGGCACTCTGATTTTTCGGTAGAGCAAATATTTTCTCGAGCCCGGGTCACCTGCGAGTACATAATCGAATGACGCTTCCAATCCACTTTTTTTATTGGTGGAGTAGTCAAAAGTGCCTAAGGTTCTTTTTGCCAGTTCTCCATAAGGCATAATCCGCTGGAGATCAACCGGGAATGAGGCAGCCTTGATTTTACGAGAATTAAATATCGGTAAACTCTTAATGAAGGATGTATCGTCAGAGGTTACTCTTTGTCTGGGGTTACTTCGTTTGGATGATAAAATAGTAACATTTTTGTGATTCAGAATAGCTTCCCTAAATTTTCTTTCGTAGTAATCTAAAGAGAAAGGGTAGCGGTCGGAGAAATGGTCGTAAAACTCTCGTGCCAGACTCTTGACTACCTCTCTTAAACGAGCATGATCTTCCCATGATATTTTTTCATTATCGGTAAGATAGAGAGAATCTCGTTTGATATTTCCGGGTTTATATTTGAGGTATCTTCCATCCAATACGACATCAAATACGGAGTTATTGCTCACCAATATTCTGCCCATATCGTCGAAAATCTCCCCCCGTAATGGTGTGAGTTTATTTTCCCGAATGATACAGTTGCAGTTGGAGTCAACAACAACTTCCCCTGCGCTTTCATCAACACAATTCTTAAACTCTTTGGAGAATTGCGAAAGGTGTACTATTCTTCCCATACAAGCAATGCCGAAAGCAGCGGTTAAAAGGTAAATCACCAATAACCTTCTTTTCATGCTACCATTTTGCCCAATTTTTCTTTCGCTCATTTTTTCCTTTCTCTTTTTTTGTTTTGAGTATCTTCTTGAATAGTAATTTTATAAGCTCCATCCTGTTTTCTGTGGAAGCCCCATGATTTTGCTTTTTCTTGAAGAATAATGAGCTGATCATAAGGGATAAAGTGATTGTTTTTTCTCAGGTGATTGAGTGTCGCTTTATATTCAATCTCCTTTTGTTCATATTTTCTGACCTTATTCTTTATGCTTCTATCATTGATAATAGCCGTAAAAGTTAAAATAAATACCACAATAGTGTAGGGTAGTACACGAGGCTGAAATAGTTTCAGTATAAACTCCCCGCTTAAAAAATATTGGAGCGATCCCAATCTCTTTTTTTTCTCTTTTTTTTCTACATTGTCGGGTTCAGCTGTATACTTCATAATGGGTAATCGATTTTTTCTACAATTCTTAATTTGGCACTTCGTGCTCTGTTGTTTTTGCTTATTTCTTC
This sequence comes from Bacteroidota bacterium, assembly GCA_029570835.1. Taxonomy (GTDB): domain Bacteria; phylum Bacteroidota; class Bacteroidia; order Bacteroidales; family WCHB1-69; genus UBA5429. The sequence goes on along the minus strand of JAKPTX010000105.1, from coordinate 91,998 downwards.
TTGCGAAGGGATAATTGCTTTGCGGGTAATCAGTTTGAAAGGGGTAATCGGGTTACCATAAAAATCTTTTTCAATATTTCCTTCAAAATTCCCGCTTCTAAAGAAGTTTTTCACCAGACGATCCTCCAAAGAGTGGTAAGAGATCACTGCAATCCTTCCTCCGGTTACAACTCCCTCAACAGTTTGTTGAAGCATCTCTTTCAGGGCATCCATCTCTTCGTTGACTTCAATTCTGAGTGCCTGGAATATTTGTGATAATATTTTATTTTCTCTTCCCGGGGGGAGGATAGGTTTCAGCACTTCTTTCAAATCTCCGCTCTCCTCGATTGGTTGTTCCTCTCTACCTTTTTCAATCAGTTGAGCGATCCGGTAAGCTTGTTTCACTTCTCCATACTGAGCAAAAAGCTCTGTCAAGCGCTCCACAGTGTATTGATTAACCACATCTGCGGCGGTAACTCCCTTGGAGTGGTTCATCCGCATATCCAAACGACCATCGAGTCTGTGAGAAAACCCACGCTCCGGGGTGTCGAATTGATAGGAAGAGACGCCCAAATCAGCCAATACACCGTTAACAGGGTAAGCATTGTGAAACTGCATAAACCGTTTCCAGTGTCTGAAATTGGCACTCACCAACTGAAATCGGGGATCTGCGATGCTGTTCCGTTGTGCGTCAGGGTCTTGATCAAATCCAAAAAGTTGTCCTTCGGGAGCCAATCGTTCCAGCAGAGCCCGTGAATGTCCTCCCCCCCCGAATGTTAAATCCACATAGATCCCCTTGGTACAGGTAATAAGACCCGAAATAGATTCAGTAAGCAGTACAGGGGTATGGTACATTCTGTTCTAATTTTGATTTTCTTCACGTAAATTATCAGAGTGGATTTGAGCATTAAGTTGTTCCATTTCATCGGGAGAGATGGTATATTGGGCGTGGTAATTAGCTTGGTTCCACAACTCAATCCGACCATTATCCAACAGCAATACAACCTCTTTTTCTATCTTGTAATTCTCCATAAAGGGTTTGGGAATCACGATGCGATCCTGTGAGTCACACTCTACTTGAGTGATGTTGCGCAAAAAAGCATTACGATAGCGTTTGGCTTGAATGTCATTACGGTCGATGCTGTTCAAAAAACGGATCTGCTCCAGATAAGCACTCTCAGTCCACAACATGATATGGTTCCCAAAACCGTGTGCAACCCAAAATCGTTTGCGCTCCGATTCAGGCAATGATTTCAGTAAAGCGGTAGGAAGTTTAATTCTTCCATGCTTTTCTATTGAAACCTCCCAAAAACCATATTGATAAACGGACATCTTTTACTCTCTTATTGATGACACAAAAATAGTATAAATTTTTTATTAATTCCAGATTGTTGATAACTATTTTAAAAAACTTAAATTATTTTAGTTAACTCATTGATAATCAATATGGAAAAAAATGGAGTTATTTTAAGTTATCAACAGTTAAGTGGGGATAAATTTCCATTTAATTTAACCTCTAAATTTAGATATAATTAATTGAATATCAGTACTTATAGATTGTATTTAAAAAAATGAACAAATACCGTTTTTAGGTCGAATGGTAAAAATATGGAAAAAAAGGGAAATTTTTGGATTTAGGAGGAAAAAAGATCTTTTTTGGACAAATTTTGGCAATTTTTGGAAATCCGCCTTCCGCCTTTTTCTCCTTTATTAAATTATCTAAAATTTCACAATTTGGTTCCGGGTGTAAGCAAAAAATTGTTAATTTTGCACCCCTTAAATAATTCCTATTTATTATATCTAATTATTTAATAATCAAATAGATAAGAAAATTAATAAATGCAAAAATAATCACATTTTATGATAAATTCTATTACAAAATTAAGAAATATTGGAATTGCTGCGCATATTGATGCAGGAAAAACAACCGTCTCGGAAAGAATCTTGTTCTTTACCGGAGTGAATCGGAAAATTGGGGAATCGCATGATGGTCAGGCTACCATGGACTTCATGAAACAGGAGCAGGAAAGAGGGATTACCATTGCATCAGCTGCCATTACAACCTATTGGAATGATCACCAAATTAACTTGATCGACACTCCCGGTCACGTTGATTTTACTGTTGAAGTGGAGCGTTCCCTGAGAGTGATCAATGGAATGATTGCTGTGTTTTGCGCTGTTGGAGGAGTAGAACCTCAGAGTGAAACGGTATGGAATCAAGCGGATAGATATCGTGTTCCTAAAATTGCGTTCATCAATAAGATGGACCGTACCGGTGCTGATTTTGGAGATGTGGTGCAGCAGTTGAATGACAACCTGGATGCTAATGCGATTCCTTTTCAGGTTCCAATCGGAAGTGAAGATCAATTTGAGGGAATGATTGACCTCATTAAAATGAAAGCGTACTACTTTGATGAGACCAAAAGCTATGAAAAAGAGATTCCGGAGAGTGAAATGGCACGGGCTCTCACTGCCAGAGCAGAACTGATTGCTGCATTGGCGGATTTTGATGAGGAGATTGCAGACCTTTACCTTGAAGAAAAAGAGGTTCCGGTACAATTGATGATGAAAGCGGCACGGGAAGCAACAATGAAACTTTTAATAACACCGGTTTTCTGCGGAGCAGCTTATAAAAATAAAGGGATTCAACTGCTGTTGGATGCCATTGTAAACTATCTTCCATCGCCTATTGATGCAGGGGTTGTAGTGGGCACCGATGTTCATGATGAAGAGAAAACCATCACCAGAAATCCTTCTGCAAAAGAACCATTTTCAGCTTTGGCATTCAAATTGATCAATGACCCTTATGTTGGTCAACAAACCTTTATCCGTATATTTTCCGGCACCTTGACAGGTGGTATGCAACTTTATAATTCCAGTAAGATGAAGTACGAAAGAACAGGTCGTATATTCAGAATTAAAGCCAAGGATAGAGAGGAGATCAAAGAAGCGGGTCCCGGAGATATTGTTGCATTGGTGGGTATGAAGGTAACCAGGACAGGGGATACTTTATGTGATCCCGGTCAACCGTTGCATCTGGAAAGTATCCATATTCCACCTTCAGTGATAGAATTGAAAGTGCTTCCCAAAGCGCGTAAAGAATCGGAAAAATTGGGAGAAGCATTGTCAAAATTGATCAATGAAGACCCCTCTTTCAGAGCACGTTATGACGAAGAAACGGAGGAAACGATTATTTCGGGAATGGGAGAGTTACATCTGGAAGTGATTGTCGATCGCTTAAAACAGGAGTTTAAAGTTGATGTTGAGGTGGGAAAACCCGCTGTTTCCTACAGAGAAACGTTGACAAAAGAAGTGGAAAGCAACTACAGGTACGTAAAACAAACGGGAGGGAAAGGACACTATGCGCACACTATTATCAGGTTTGAACCTAATGAAGCGCTTGGGTACGAATTTGTAGATAAAGTAAAAGGTGGAAATGTTCCCAATGAATATATTGGTTCAGTGGATAAAGGGATTAAAAAAGGGATGGAAAAAGGACCTTTGGCAGGGTTCCCGGTTGTGGATGTAAAAGCGGTTCTGTTGGATGGAAGTGCACACGTGGTGGACTCATCAGATATGGCTTTCCAACTCTGTGCAGCGATGAGCTTTAAAGAGGCATTTATGAAAGGAAAACCGATTCTGCTTGAGCCGGTGATGAAAATAGAGATCAATACCCCTGATGATTATATCGGAAATGTTACGGGCGACTTCAACAAAAGAAGAGGAAGAATCCTGAGCATGAGAAGGTATAGAAAAGGATCTCAGAAACTGAATGGGTATGTACCGCTTATGGAAATGTTCGGCTATGCTACTGTGTTGAGAAACCTCTCGAGTGGCAGAGCCAACTTTTCGATGGAGTTTTTTGAGTATCAGCCGATGCCTGCTTCAATTCAAGAGGAGGTACTTAAACAATTGGAAGAAAAAAAGTCAGAAAGGAAATAATATTTGATTTTTTGGTTAATAAAAGGTTGAAAGTTGCGTCTAAATTAGGTGCAACTTTTTTATTTCATTTCATTCAAAAAAGTTATATATCTTTGTACTCAAAATGGAAAAGTTATGAAAAATGACGAATCTTCCCCAAAAGTAAAAAATCATCAAGAAATTGTCAGTGTGAAATATGCTGATAATAAGGAGTTTAAGTCTAAAAGAAGACCTATTCACATCTCTTTTTCTATTCACAATACTAAAATCGGAAAACTGGTTGTCGCATCCACTGCCAAAGGGATTTGCTATGTAGGTTATCCCAAAAAAGGTCAAACTTATGTTGAACAATTGAAAGAACGCTTTCCTAATGCAAAGATAAAAAACAGGGTTGCTAAAATAAATCCTCTCATTAGAGAAGCACTGAAAAAGGAGTGGGATAAAAACCTTAAGATACCCCTTCACCTTGAGGGAACTCCTTTTCAGTATCAGGTGTGGGAGGCACTTTTACAAATCCCTTATGGTGAATTAACTACGTATGCACAAATTGCGCAACAGATAGGAAGACCTAAAGCACAAAGAGCAGTGGGTAATGCAGTAGGAAGAAATCCGGTCCTATTTTTGATACCTTGTCATAGAGTGATTACTTCCCAAGGGAAATTGGGTGGTTTTTACTGGGGAATCGATAAAAAAGTACTCCTTTTGAACAAAGAATGCACTTATAAGAAAAAGGGAAAACTAGTGTGGAACCCTACCTTTTTTTAACTCAAACATAGTATGACTCCAATAATAGAAGTATCTCACCTCTCTTTTGCTTATGACCAGTTAAAGGTTTTGAAAAACCTCAATTTTAAACTTCAACAGGGAACCTATTGTGCTCTGATTGGGGCCAATGGGTCAGGGAAAACAACATTAGGGAAGCTGATCAGTGGTTTACTCAATGGGTTTCAAGGAGAAATCAAACTCAATGGGAAAAATATTAATGATCTCTCTCAGTTGGAGATTGCCAAATTGATAGCAGTAGTACCCCAAAGACAAGATCTGATGTTCGATTTTACGGTATATGAAACCGTGATGATGGGGAGAAATCCACATCTTGGAAGGTGGGAATCGCCATCTAAAAATGATCATCAAATTGTTTTGGAGGCACTCCATAAAACCAATCTGATAGAGTGTAAAGACAGATTCACACATCAATTGAGTGGGGGGGAGTTTCAAAGGACTTTAATAGCCAGAGCCATAGCACAAAAAACACCCATTCTTATCCTGGATGAACCGCTCTCAAACCTTGATATATCGCACAAATTCGAGATTATGGAGATTTTGAGAGAACTGAATGAACAGCAACAGATTACCATCATTCTGATCTTGCATGAATTTGCTTTTGCAGTGCAGTATGTTCCCCTTTCTTTGCTGCTTCAATCGGGGGAAGAATTGTATTACGGTGAAACAAAACAACTATTCAGTACCCCATTGGTGAAAAATGGATTTAATTTAAAAGATCCTTTTACTATCGATCATAACGGGAATAGTTACAAAATACGGAATATATGAAACGCACTATTTTTTTATTAGTATCTCTCTTTTGTTTATTGATTACTGTGCAGGCACAAGATGTGGTGTATGCGGGTCTGTATGGAGTAATTCCGGATACAGGAAATGATATGACACTTCCTTTTCAAAATCTACTTCAGGCAGTCCAATCCAAAGAGTCTGTAACGATCATTTTATCAGCCGGGAGATATGATTTTTATGAAGAAAATGCGATTCATAAAGAGTACTATGAAAGCAATACAACCAATCGAAATCCTAAAAATTTAGCCATCCTGTTTGAGGATATGCACAATGTTGTTGTGGATGGAAATTTCTCTACTTTGATGTTCCACGGAAAAATGCAGCCCATTACAGTGGATCGTTGTACTAATTTTTTCTTGCGCAATATTATGATCGATTTTGCGACTCCAACCTCAGTGGAGGCAGGAGTAGTTCATGTGGATTCATCCTATTTTGAGATTGCTTTTGATCCTCAGCTTTTTCCCTATGAGGTGGATGCTCAACAGCGACTCCATTTTTTTATAGGTAAAAATAGAACCTCCCCATTTACCTACGTTGAGTTTAATCATCTCTCCAGAATGGTAGAGCCTTACACCGGTGACAGAGGATGGTGGGAAGGGATTCCGGTGGAAGAGGTGGAAAAAGGGAGATTGAGAGTTTTTTATCCCAATCAATCACATTTTCCTAAGCTACATAATTGGATTGTGATTAGACATGGAGAAAGGAATCATGCCGGTATTTTTATACACAATAGTGCTGATGTTTTAGTCCAAAATGTAAACATATACCAGACTGATGGTTTGGCTATATTGGCCCAATATACACACAATTTGAATCTATTCAGTTGCTCGGTTGTTCCAAACTATCTGATAGGAAGAAAATATATAAGCAGTCATGATGATGGATTTCACCTGATGGGCTGTAGTGGTCAGATCAGAATCGAGAATTGTGAGTGGTACGGGTTAATGGATGATGCAATCAATATTCATGGTACCTATGTGAAAGTTATTAAACGGAAAAAGAATAGTGTTATTGCCCAATTTATGCATCCTGAAACTACAGGATTAGAGTGGGGGAGAATAGGTGATAAAGTTTACTTTGTTGATCCTAAAACAATGCGAACAATTGACTCAAGTACTATTTTAGAGTATAACCAACTCAATAGAGATCAATTTGAACTGGTGTTAACTCCTTTTTCAAAAAAAGTTAAATCCAATGTGGTCCTAGAGAATGTAACTTGTAACCCCAATGTTAAAATATCAAATTGCCGGTTTAGAAGTGGCAGAGCCCGTGGTTTGCTCATCTCTACCAGAGGAACGGTAAGGATACAAGACAATGTTTTTGAATCGGCAGGATCAGCTATTTTGATAGCTGGAGATGCCCGGGAATGGTATGAATCGGGACCGGTGCGCGATGTAACGATTCGAAAAAATATTTTCAGATATTCTTGTAACTCGTCACCATACCAGTTTTCCGAAGCCGTGATATCGATCTATCCCAATATTGCCAAGCCGGATCCTGATCATCCCTATCATGCGAATATCAGGATTGAGGATAACTCTTTCTTCCTGTTTGATTATCCTATTTTGTATGCAAAATCGGTGGACGGGCTCACGTTCAAGAATAATTTACTTTACAGGAGTAAGGGTTTAGAACCTTTTCATCCCAACCAATTCGGATATAAATTAATAGCCAGCAAAAAGGTTACGATAGGGCCTAATAAGAGCGAAGGAGAAATTTTGGGGAAATCGATTATTCTGGAGCAGATGAATGCAAAGGAGCTCCATAAAGAGTAAGTGGGGCAAAGATTTTTCGGGGAGTCACTCTTTCTCTGCCCCCTTATTTTTCTTTTTTAAAAAAAAATTGCTCAAAACAGCCGATATATTCAAATAGTTTTGTATATTTGTTGCCTTATTAGTTAACCTTTTAAAAGGGAGGATTTAAAAATTAAAAAACAGATATAAAAAGTTGATTTACAATACATTATAAATAAAATAACACAAATTAAAGTTTTTAAAGAAATTTCAAAATTATTCACTAAATTATATTAAAATGAAAAAAACGTACAATTTTAAACGCGCAATCATGAGTTTTTTGTTCATTTTTACTATGATAGGGCTTACACAAGCTCAATCTGTAATTGCGAACTGGAACTTTAATGACTTAGTTGCAGCGCCAAACACCTCAACTGTGATTACTGCAGATGTGGGAACCGGGACGCTCTATTTGGATGGTACACATGGATCTAGTACATGGTCAACAGCAACACCCAATCCTCAGTTAACTGCTTTTACAGGTTATGCAGCAGGGGATGCACCTTCCGGGATGGCGATAGCTTTGGCTAATTCATCTTCTAATGGGCAGGGTGTAGTATTTGTTTTCTCAACCGAACAGATGGAGAATATCCAACTTGCTTTTATAGTACGAGGTTCAACAAGCGGTTTTACCTCTCATGCATGGTCCTATAGTGTTGATAATGGTACTACATTTGTACCCATTGATGGTAATAATACTGCTTCAGCAACAGGTTTTCCTGTTTGGCAAGAGGTTGATTTCTCCTCTGTTACTGGCTTAAATAACCAGGAAACGGTGTATCTTAAACTGGTTGTTGATGGTTGTAGTTCAGCAAGTGGTAATAATCGTATTGACAACTTTACCATTACCGGTACTGCTATGGTAGCTTTATCAACCCCTGTAGTTACAACACTTCCTACGGCAGGTGTAGGTAATCAAAATGCACTTTTAGGTACTGTTGCTTTATCAGGTGGTGCGGCTGAATACAATGGAACTTCGGTTCCCGGAACTTTTGATTGGACTGATCCAACACAAACTTTAACTGCAACAGGAACCGCTTCTTATAACGTAACATTTACCCCTACCAATACTGATGAGTATGCAACAGTTCAATTTGATGTAGACGTAACAGTAGTGGGAGCTTGTGTTGCTACTATTCCATGGGTTTATGGCTTTGAAGATGGTACACATGCCGCCGCTGTGGCAGGATGTTTTTCTCAAACCGGTGTTAGTGGAAGTTCTTCTTGGGTTTATAATAAAACCTATACATCTTACAACCGGACTCCTCGTTCAGGATTGATGAATGCAACTTTACAATATGGCAACACAAGATGGTTATTTAGAGAGGTTTATTTTACACCCGGAACTTATCGGGTTTCTTTGTATGCCAGACAAGATGCTTCCAGCGGTGCTACACTGACTGTTGTATTAGGTACATCAGCTACTACAACGGCTATGGATAATGGGTATACTATTATCCCTGCAACTACAATTGTTGGTGGCAACTATCAATTATTAACCGGAACAGTTACTATTACTACCTCCGGTGTATATACTTTGGGAATTAAGGGAACGTTGAATTATACTCCATGGCACGTAAGTATTGATGACATAGCCATAGAGGATGTGAACTGTTTGGCTCCAACCATTGCTGTAAGCAATATTACTCCTAATTCGGCACTGGTAACAATTACTTCTCCTGCAGAAAGTTTCGTGCTAGAGTATAAAGAAGCTACTGCAACTACTTGGAATACGCTCCATGTTTCCAATACAACCGTAACATTAACCGGATTGACTGATGATACTAATTACCAACTTAGAGTAAAAGCTAATTGCGGTGGTGGACAAAGTAGTATATATGCTACAGCTTCATTTAAAACCCCATGTTTCCCCGAAACAGTTCCTTTTGCTTATGGGTTTGAAGATGGTACAGATGCTGCACCAGTAGACTTATGTATTTCTCAGATAGGAGAATATGGTTCATATAGTTGGGTATACAATACATCAAACACATCTTATAACCGTACTCCTCGTTCCGGTTCAGTCAATGCGACTTTATACTATTCCAATACACGTTGGTTGTTTAAAGATTTCTCATTGCAACCCGGTAGATATGAGTTCTCCATGTTTGCAAGACAAGATGGTTCTGTTCCGACTAATGCTTCTATAACTGTGAAGATAGGAACAGAACCTACTATTGCAGCTATGAATGCAGGTACTGTGGTAGTTGCCGAAACAGGATTAGTAAATGGGGATTATCAAGAGTTGACAGGACGAATCAATATTATTACAGCAGGTGTATATACTATTGGTATAAAAGGATATATCAGTGGTAGTCCATACTATATCAGTATTGACGATATCTCGCTTGATGTTTTGGCATGTGGTAGACCTGAATCTGTTACTGCTTCAAATATTACATCGAATTCTGCAGATGTAACTTTTGTTCCCGATCCCGATGGCGAAGAAACAGCATGGGTATTGGAATATAAAGCTTCAACAGATGCAGACTGGACTATCATGCCAATGGCTACTACTTCTACAACTCTTACAGGTTTGACACGGGCAACTAACTATCTCGTTAGGGTAAAAGCGATATGTTCTGAAAGCTCAGAAAGTGCGTACAGAGAAATTAACTTTGTTACAGAATGTGGATTGCCACCAACAACTCCATTCTATTATGGATTTGAAAATGGTACTCATGGTGCACCTGTAGATATCTGTTTTACTCAGGAGTCAGTTTCCGGAACTAGCGCATGGACGTTTAATAAAACTGAAACCGGATATAACCGTACTCCTCGTTCAGGTGAATTCAATGCTTATTTACGCTATAGTAATAATCGTTGGTTATTTACAGAAGTTGATTTACAACCCGGGCTTCACGAGTTTGGAATCTATGCTCGTCAAGATATGTCTTCTGGTGCTACTTTGACAGTTAAAATGGGAACAGCAGCCACTGCTACAGCAATGGATGACGGAATCACAATAATTGATCAAGTATCTGTTGTTAGTGGGGATTATCAAAATTTCTCAAGTCTCTTTATGGTTGATACAGCCGGTATTTATGTAATCGGAATCAATGCAACTCTAACCGGTACTCCATGGTACATTAGTATAGATGATATCTCGCTTGAATCAATAACTTGTCCAAAACCAACATCAGTTACAGTAAACAGTGTTGCGTTAAGTACAGCCAACATTACCATAGTTCCTTATGGAAATGAAACTTCATGGATCGTTGAGTATAAGAAAAGTACGGAAGAAACCTGGACTGTTAGAACTGTAACAAATCCAACTGTAAACTTGACCGGATTATCTCATTCAACAGTTTATGATTTGAGAGTTAAAGCGGCTTGTGCAGCAGATGATCATAGCAAATATTTAACAACTCAATTTGCTACTATTTATCAAGTACCTTTCTTTGAACCATTTGCTACTGCTTCAACACCTACCGCTTGGACAAATGTTAAAGTGGATCAGGTTACTTCAGCTGCAGGTATTTTTGATTTTGTAGATATCGGAAGTTCACCATCATGCTCTCCTAAAGATGGTCCTTACATGGCGAGATTTAACAACTGGAACTATGGCACAGGAACAACAGGAGATTTAATTACTCCTCAAATTAATGGAATTGGTGCAGGGTCACTTATTAAATTCTGGATGTATAGAGATGGTGGCTATTCTTCAAATGTTGAAGGTATTCGTGTTATGGTTAATAATGCTCCTACATCAGAAGACGCAACATTATTGAATACAATTCATAGAAGTACCAATTTATCACCCACAGTTTCAACAGCCGGATGGTATCAATATATTGTGAGAGTGCCTTCTACCGGATTTAACCGCGTTATTTTTGAAGGATTCAGTGCATATGGAAACAATATGTATATTGACGAAATTGAGGTAACTGCTCCATATTATACTCCTGTGATCATAACTAATGGTCCCGGTGGAAACTCAAGTCCAGCAGGTAATATTACGGTTCTAAACGGAACTGACAGATTGATTAACTTTGTACCTTCACAAGGATACAGAATCTCCTCCATTACTGTTAATGGTACTGAGGTTCAAGGACCGGACTTGACTAACTCGAGACCATTCCCATACACACTATCAGTAGGTATTGACACACTATATGTGAATGCTACTTATGAAAAGATACCATATACTATTACTCCATCTATTACAAACTATCATGGTAATCTATACCTGGATAATGGTAATATGCCCGGAACAATTACTCCTGATCAACCAACAATCGTTCTTCATGGTGAGTCTCAAATTTTCACAATCAGTGTAAGTGATCATTTCCACCTATATGAATTGTTAGTTGATGGTGTTAGTGAAATTAATAATGCTATTGCACAAGGTAATAATGTGTTTACTTATGAATTTACTGATGTAACTGCTGATCACACTATTGAAGCAATAGTAAAAATTGATACATTAGCTATTGAATTTAATGTGGTAAATGGTGCCGGTATCATTAATGGAAATTATGTTGCTGGTCCAACAATCCATAATATTTACGTAAACTATGGTGATGACTTTTTGGCTATTATGCCCGCGGCTCCCGGATATAGCAACTTATCAACTACTGTAAATGGTCAGTATGTTGGTGCTGCATCTCAATATCAATTGTATAATATTCAAACTACACAATATATTGTTCTTGAGTATCAAGCTAATCCAATCACCATTACAACTCAAGCTTATGGAAATGGTACTATTACCCCAGGTACTACATTTATTTATGATCCTGCTTATGTATATGATTATGTTGTAACTCCTGCAACCGGTAATTATGTTTCTGCAGTTCTTGTAAATGATGTACCACAAACTATTGCTGATAATGCATTATATACTGGTCAGTTAACTAACATTACTGAAGACCAAATGATCAAGGCTTACTTTGAACCATTGACTTACCAAGTGACTGCAACAGCCGGTGTGGGTGGAACAGTTACTCCAGCAGGAACTCAAACCTACAATTATGGTGCAACTCAACAATATGTTGTTAATGCTGCTGTAGGACATACTATTACTTCCGTAGAAGTTGATGGAGTAACAGTAACAGTTCCAGCCGGAGCAACCTCCTACACTTATACATTCAATAATATTGTAGCAAATCATACTATTGCTGCTACTTTTGCAATCAACACTTATACTATTACTGCAACAGCCGGTGCAAACGGTACGGTTACTCCAGCAGGTGCTACCACATTGAACTATAATGAGGATCTAACCTACACTATTACTCCTAATGCCGGATATCATATTGTTGATGTACTAGTTGACGGAATGAGCGTAGGTGCAGTGAGTCAATATAACTTTGTTGATGTTCAAGAAAACCATACCATTTCAGCTACATTTGCAATCAATACTTATACTATTACTGCATCAATTAATGGTAATGGAACTATTACTCCGGCAGGTGTTACTACTGTAAACCATGGAGGTAACCAAACTTATACAATTACTCCTGCATTAGGATCATTGATTATGGACGTATTGGTTGACGGAGTGAGCCAAGGTGCTATTACTTCTTATACTTTCACTAATATTACAGCAAATCATGTTATCTATGTAGTTACCAATACAGCTACATTTAATATTACTGTAACACAACCTAACCATGGTACCATCACTCCCGGTTCACATACTGTTCTTTATGGAGCTACTCCAACCTTCACAGTTGTGCCAAATACCGGATATAATGTTTCAGCTGTTCAGGTAAATGGTTCTTCAGTGGCTATTACTCCTAATAATATCGGAGTTGTAACACATACCTTGAATCCTGTTTCAGCTAATGTAACTATTGCTGCTACAATGGCGATAAAAACGTATACTATCACAGCTTCTGCAGGAGCTAATGGAACTATTACTCCAAGTGGAACAGCAACAGTAAATTATGGAGCTTCTTCACAAGTGTATCAATTTAATCCTGCTGCCGGTTATGTTGTGGACAATGTAACTATTGACGGTATCGCTATGGGTGCACTTCCATCATATCAATTTGCTCATGTTACAGCTAACCATACTATTAATGTAACCTTCAAATTGATCGAGTGTGAAACTCCTGCTAATACATATACTACTTTGATTACTCAAACTACTGCAACATTCAATTGGAATGCAACAGATGCCGCATCTTATTCTGTACAATATAAGAAGTTGAGTGATGCTAACTTTACAATGGTGAATAATGTAAACAACACTTGGTTAGATGTTACCGGCTTAACTGCTAATACTCAATACATGTGGCAAGTGAGATCTAACTGTTCAGCTACTAATTACAGCGAATGGTCAATGGTTAATACTTTCGTTACTTTACCAAGTCTTCCTGATGCAGTAGATGAGTATGACTTGAGCAACTTACAAGTATACAGTTACTATTCAGATCTGTTTATCGTAAACAATGGAGCTTTCGCATTGGAAAGTGCAGAAATCTTTGATTCTTATGGTAAATTAGTATACTCTACTACTTTGAATACCAATTCTGAAGTGATCACTTTAGATGTAGCAACCGGTATCTACTTTGTTAAAGTTTATACAACTCAAGGTGCTGCAGCTTATAAAGTACACATTACTAAATAGTATATCCTGTAAGGATTATTGAAAGGCTACTTCCGAAAGGCGGTAGCCTTTTTTCTATTTATTCAAAAAAAGAAAAGAAAATTTTCTATAAAATGAATTATATCAATATTTTTTGTATTTTTGCCGATTGATTAAAAGAAGACATTTTATATAAAAAGAGACGATTATTATGTATTTGACAAAAGAAGTTAAACAAGAGATTTTCAACGAGTTTGGTAAAACTGCTACAGATACCGGTTCACCGGAGAGTCAAATTGCTCTATTTACATACAGAATAAAGCACCTTACTGAATATGTGAATAAGAATAAAAAAGATCACGTTACAAAGAAAGCGTTGATCACTTTGGTGGGAAAAAGAAAAAGATTGTTGGAATATCTTAAAAGGAATGAGATTGAACGTTACAGAGAAGTTATTAAAAAATTAGGCTTAAGAAAATAAAAGCTTTTAGATCGAATATTGAAAAGGCAATTTAATACAGAAATTGCCTTTTTTCATACATTATTAAATAAATTACGAAATATATGATTGGAATTAAACATACATTTACAATTGCAGGTGGTAGAGAAATTACCATAGAAACCGGTAAATTAGCTAAACAAGCTGACGGGTCAGTAGTGGTGAGAATGGGTGATACGATGTTGTTGGCTACCGTTTGCGCGAAGAAAGAAGCCGTAGAAAATACGGATTTTATGCCTCTACAAGTTGAGTATCAGGAAAAATATACTTCAGTGGGACGTATACCGGGTGGGTTCTTTAAAAGAGAAGCAAGACCATCAGAGTATGAAATCTTGATCGCACGATTGGTGGATAGAGCACTAAGACCACTTTTTCCCGCCGATTTTCACGCCGAAACTCAAGTGTTGATCTATTTAATCTCAGGTGATTCAAATAATTTACCTGATGCTTTGGCCTGTTTGGCAGCATCTTCTGCTTTGGCAGTGTCGGATATCCCGTTTCAAGGACCGGTTGCTGAGGTACGTGTAGGAAGAGTAGATGGAGCGTTTGTGATTAATCCTACCGTTGAACAAATGGAATCTTCCGATATTGATATGATTGTGGCTGCCACTATCGATAATATCATGATGGTTGAAGGAGAGATGAAAGAAATTTCGGAAGAGGATATGGTGGACGCTTTGAACTTTGCACATCAGGCGATTAAACAACTATGTCAGGAACAGTTGAATTTAGCTGCACAAGTTGAAAAAGCCAACCCTAAAAGAGAGTATTGTCATGAAAATCATGATGAAGAACTCAAACAAAAAGTATACCGGGAAACCTATGATAAAGTTTATCAAATTGCAAAAGCACAAACCTCAAAGCAGGAACGTCATGATCGATTTGATGAGGTTTTGAATCAGTTTATCGAATCCTATTCTGAAGAAGAATTGGAAACAATCATGCCTTTAATTAGCAGATATTATCACGATGTGCAATATGATGCAATGAGAGCGATGATTCTGAATGACAGAGTGAGATTAGATGGTAGAGCCACAAACCAGATCAGACCTATTTGGATAGAAACAGATTATTTACCTGCTGTGCATGGATCTGCTATTTTTACAAGAGGTGAAACTCAGTCATTAACCTCCATTACATTGGGAACAAAAGATGATGAGCAGTTAATTGATGGAGCAATCATCCATGGAACTAACAGATTTATGTTACACTATAACTTCCCTCCATTTTCTGTTGGGGAAGTAAAAAGAGTTGGAAGTACAGGTAGAAGAGAAATTGGACACGGAAACCTGGCTCTCAGAGCGTTGAAACCGGTGATTCCATTGGACTCGACTGAGTTCCCTTACACTCTTAGAATTGTATCCGATATTTTGGAGTCTAACGGAAGTTCCTCTATGGCTACAGTATGTGCCGGTACGCTGGCATTGATGGATGCGGGAGTTAAGATCAAAAAACCGGTATCCGGAATTGCTATGGGGTTGATTACAGACGAAAAAACAGGAAATTATGCGATTCTTTCCGATATTTTAGGTGATGAGGACCATCTCGGAGATATGGACTTTAAAGTGTGTGGAACAAGAGATGGAATCACAGCTTGTCAGATGGATATTAAGATTGGTGGGTTGTCATCTCAAATGATGGCTGAAGCATTGGCACAAGCCAAAGAGGGTAGATTATATATCCTGGATAGAATGGAAGAAGCTATTTCAGAACCTCGTGCGGATTACAAACCATTTGTACCAAGAATTCAACAGATGGTTATTCCTCGTGAATTTATTGGCGCTATTATCGGACCCGGTGGTAAGATTATCCAGGAGATGCAACGTGAGACTGACACCTTGATTACTATTGAAGAGGTGGATGGAGTAGGAATTATTGATATTGCCTCTCCAAATCTGGAAAATATTGAAAAAGCAGTATTCAAGATCAAACAGATTACTACCGTTCCCGAAATTGGTGAAGTGTACGATGGAGTGGTAAAAAGTATTGTCTCTTTTGGTGCTTTCGTTGAGATTATCCCCAATGTGGAAGCGTTACTTCACGTATCGGAAATCGCTTATAAGAGAATTGAAAATGTAGAGGATGTTTTGAAAATTGGTGATGAAATTAAAGTGAAGCTGATCGCAATTGATGAAAAAACAGGTAAATACAAACTCTCTCACCGTGTTCTATTGGAGAAACCTGAAGGTTGGGTAGAACCTGCAGCAAGAGGACCAAGACCTAATGGAAACAAACCTTCCGGTGGACGTATTCGTCATAACGGCGGAGGCGGAAGAAGAGATAACAGATCACGTAATAATGACCGAAGAGATCAACGTAGATAATCTTAATTCTATTTTTTTGAAATAAAAATAAAAGGGGGGCAGAATATGTTCCCCTTTTTTGCTATTTCACCACCCCGCTCGGTAATATTTCCCTTTAAGGACCTGTTGCCAATTACGAATTACAAATTACGAATTACGATTCCTAAATTTAGAATTGAATTTGTTATAGTGTTGTATTTTGCAGAGTAACCCCGAAGGGGTGGCATTATTATAGCAAAACGTTGACCCCAAGAGCTGATAGAACCCCGAAGGGGTGACATTATAAAAGGTGGGAATTTGAAGGTAGAATTTAGAACTAATCGGGAACGATATTGCATTTTCCAATTTTAACCCTCTAAGGCTAATATTATAATAAATTTGGGCTAAAGCCCTTGGTATCTGGAGGGTAATCCCCATCCGTGCCCTAAAGGACACGGCTATTGATATGAATATCAATGAGATATGTTAATAATTTGATAATTTTCAATTTTCAATTTTTAATAAAAACTTTCGCCTTTCGCCTTTTTTTCATTCTACCTTCTTCCTTGTAAAACCGTAATTCGTAATTTGTCTCGCGTTCTAGGAGAGATAGTATTTGAGAGTGGGGAAATGGTATGACTGAAGAGGAATAGTTTTCCTGCCCCCTGATTTTTTAAATTTATAAAAAAAGAAAAACAAGAAAAAAAAGAGCGACCTAAAAACTTAGATCGCTCTTTTAAATTTATTTGAAAAGATTATTATTCAATTTTCATAATCTTTTTAACAATGGTTCCTTCTTCACTATTCAAATGAAGCAGATAGATGCCGGAACTCAATTCTTGTAAATCGATGGTTTCGGATTGGTTCATAACTTTACCTGACATCAACATTCTGCCGTATTGATCATACAATTGGTAAGACTCAATTTCAAGCGATGCAGAGTTGTTAATCCATTGCACTGATCCTTGAGTAGGATTAGGATAGATCTGGATCTGTTGAGCTTCATATTCGCTGATACCAACAGTGATTTCATATTCTACAGTGGCAATTTCACTGGGGAGCATATCTGTTTTATACGCGATTGCTTTGACAGTGTATACGCCTGCTTGAAGTGTAAACTCTCCATTGTAAAGTGTGCTCGCATTGTTAGGTTCAGTGCCGTCAGTGGTGTAGTAGATAGTAGCATCAGGAGTAGCACAAGCGATAGTTACTGTAAGAGGTTCATTGTAAGTTCCTCCGGCAGGTGTAAACGTAGGAGTAGCAACTTGTTCAGGTTCAACGGTTACTTCAACAATATCGTTATTGCCTCTCGGAGCAATTTGGAAGTTGGTGTTGTATCTGAGAATAAATCCTGTTACATCAGCCTGGAATCCTTCAGGAATGGTCATGTCCAGGGTTCTGTGTACATTGCGACAAGCCATACTGTTGCCATCTTGAGTAAAGTTAACATTGGTAGTGCTGGTGGTGTTAAATTCTCCGGCACTGAACGTTACATTCTCAATGGTAACCAATTTGGATTCGTATAACCCATAGTTGTCGATAATATCTTCAACGGTTACAACAATCGGAGTTACTGTTCCATCATTGTCAGTAGAGGCTGCCCAGTCGGTTAGGGGAATCATTTGAGTTAGTCCGTTATAGATGTTGCAGGTACCGATGATTCCCCCCTCAATGATATCTCCATTAACATATTCGTTAGTAATCAAACTGGTGCTGTTATCAAACACCAAGAGGGAAGCAGTTTCATCAGTGATATAGATATAACGTCCGCTTCTGAACACAAAAGTAACGTCACCTGTAATCTGGTAAGGAGTACTGCTCGTTACACCGTTGTTAGCTTCGATAAACTCTTCAATGGTATTAACCTGAGTAGGGAAAGTATAAGTAGCACTTGCAACTCCACTGCTGGTCATGCCGGTTTTAACTGCGATCGCTTTCAGCGTAGTTGTTGTTGAGATTGAGATAGGAGTAGTATAGAGTGCAGCATTTTCATCAGGAGTAGTTCCATCTGTAGTGTAATAAATAGTTGCATCTGCAGTAGCGGTAGAAATGGTTACCTGAACCGGCGCAAAGATAGTTCCACCACCAGGACTGAATACCGGTGTTGAAACTATGGTAGTCGGGTCAAAATCAGTTAATTCAAGATTGTCGATATTAACACTTCTGGAAGCGGCTTCCTGTGCTTTAAAGATTCTGATTCTCACAGTTCCGGCAACATTCACAGGAACAGTAGCTGAAAGCATACCAACAGTTTCATCCCATGCGGGTGCTGTAACACTGTTGTTAGGCACATCATTCCATGTTGTACCTTGGTCTGTTGAGTATTGAACGTAAACGGTTCCTCCGGAATGGGTTCCATAGGAAGCATAGCGGAATGAAACATCTCCGATACCGTTGGTGCGGTCAAAAGTCATAGTGATTTCATTACCGGTAGCGTCATTTTGGTTTGCTCTCATTCGGATAGAACGGGTACCAATTTTACGGTCGTTATTATCGGTGAGCGAGGAGAAACCCTTAACAAAATAGACACCGCTACCAAAAGTTAAAGTTGCACCGGCATAGGCTGGAGTTCCGTCTATTAAATTTTCAAAATCTTCAAAGAAATCCTCTTCTACAACGGGAGCAAAAGTATAATGAATGGTATGGTTTGCAGTTACGTTTGCAAATGTGTAAGTTGAAACAGGAGTTACTGCTACACCATCGATGTAAAGAGAGTCAATCTCATAACTTTGGTCAGGAGTAGCAGTGAAAGTGATATCATCTGCTTCATCAACCAACTGTGCTCCCGTAGGAGCAACAGTACCGTTAGGACCTGCAGAAGCGGTTATGGTGTATTGAATTACCGGAATAGCTTTGAAAGTTACATGAATAGTATGGTTAGCAGTTACGTTTGCAAATGTATAGGTGAGAGCTGGAGTTACGGCAACACCATCAATCCGGAGTGTATCAATCTCATAACCCTGATCGGGAGTAATTGTAAAAGTGATATCATCACCTTCATCAACCAATTGAGCTCCTGTTGGAGTGATTGTACCATTAGGTCCTGTAGAAGCAGCTATAGTGTATTGAGGTATCGGAATGGCTTTGAAAGTAACGTGGATGATATGGTTGGCTGTAACGTTTTCAAAAGTATAGGTTAGAGCAGGATTCACAGCTGCACCATCAATAAATAGGGTATCAATTTCATAATCTTGATTAGGAGTAATGGTGAAAGTAATATCATCTCCTTCATCAACCAATTGGGTTCCTGTGGGAGTGATTGTACCATTAGGTCCTGCAGAAGCAGTTACCGTATATTGATTCACCGGAATAGCTTCGAAAGTAACGTGAATGGTATGATTGGCAGTAATATTGTTCAATGTGTATTGAGGGTTATTCCCTACAGCAACATTATCAACAGTCACTTCATCAATCATATATCCCGCATCAGGAGTGAAGTTAAAGGTTAGGTTTCCTCCATAGTTTACTGTGAGGGTGCCGGCAGGAGTAATAGTTCCATTAGCACCACTAGAAGCTACAATTTGATAGGTATTGATTGCAAGACCTTCAACGGTAATAACTTGATCTGCAACAATGGAAGTGATGGTATATACTCCTTCAACGGGAGTTAAAACAACGCCATTACTTTTGATGGTAATATTAGAGTTATTATGCGAAGGAGCTAAAGTTACGGTAAATGCAAAATTGTCTAAAGAATCCACCGGAGACTCATATCCTGCAACCGGAGAAAAGGTGATCCCGGTTAGAGTTGGGAAAGTGATGGTATAGGTAGGGATTGCAGGAGGAGTATAAAGTTGAATATCATTTGTATCGCGTGGTGCAATCTGTTTGCTGGTGTTATAAGGAATCAAAAAGCCTGTTACATTGTACTCTTCATTAGGATCCGGAGAATAGTTAGTAATGGTAGCGAAGTGATTTCGACAGGTCATCGAATTTCCTCCTTGGTGTATCGTAATGTTTCCTGCTGCACCGGTACCAAATGTGCCACTATCAAAAGTAACTTGCTCAATGGTAACCAGTTGCGATTGATAGGTGTCGAAATTATTGATAATTTCACCCATAGTGAGAACGAGGGGAACAACAGGTGTTCCAGGGGTTCCTGCTGCAGTTGGATAAGTAGGAATCAACTCTATCAATCCGTTATATAGTGTGTAGGTTCCATAAACGCCTCCGGGAATTACGTCTCCGGGATTATATTGTTCAGTAATGATAGGAGTACTGGCGTCATAAATCAACAGACCGCCGGTTTCATCTTTGATATAAGTATTTCTTCCCGCTTTAAATACAAAAGTTACATCACCTGTGATATGATATACGGTAGAGTTAGTGGTGGTATTGGCAGCTTTGAATGCAGCTATATTAGCAACTTGGATGGGGAAAGTGTAGGTAGCGGTAGAAACTCCACTATTGGTCATACCGGTTTTAACGGCGATTGCCTTTAAAGTGGTAGTTGTAGAAACTGAGATCGGTGTTGTGTAGAGTGTAGAACCGGCATCAGGGGTTGATCCGTCCGTTGTATAATAAATACTGGCATCAGCAGTCGTGCTGGAAAGAGTTACTTGAAATGGCTCATAATAAGTTCCGCTATTGACACTGAATAGGGGAGCAGCTACTTGGTTGGTTTGAGAGTACGCTGTAACCTCTAAGTTGTCAATATTGATGGTTGTTGACCCGGGTTGTGCAGCTTTAAAAATTCTAATTCTCACAGTTCCGGCAATATTCACAGGTACAGTTGCTGAAAGCATCCCCACAGTTTCATCCCAGGCGGGTGCTGTAACACTATTGTTAGGCACCTCATTCCAGGTAGTCCCTTGATCTGTTGAGTATTGAACATACACTGTTCCCCCTGAATGTCCGCTGTATGACCCATACATAAAAGAGACATTTCCAGCTCCATTGGCTAAATCAAAAGTCATAGTAATTTCGTGACCGGGTGTATCATTGGCATTAGCTCTTAAGCGAATAGAACGGGTACCTATTCTACGGTCGTTGGCATCCATTGTAGTATAACCTTTAACAAAATAGACACCACTGTTGAAAGTCAAGGTTGAACCTCCGTAGGATCCGTTTCCGGAGATTAAATTTTCAAAATCCTCACTTAAAATGACTGTGTTAGGCGAGTTTTCTTGTGCCCAAAGATGCAGCGTAGTCGTTCCCAGAAAAAAGAACAGCACCGCAAGGGCTAAATGTTTTATTGTTTTCATAGTGTTATAATTAAATTGAGTTTGTACTATCTTTTAAAATTACGTCATGAACACCTCCCTCAATAATACTGGTTGAGGAAACCATGGTGATCTTCGCATTTTCTTTTAATTCGGGAATAGTGAGTACACCGCAGCTGCACATGGTAGCTTTGATTTTGCCCAATGTTATCTCTATATTATCTTTTAATTTTCCGGCATAAGGAACGTAGCTATCCACACCCTCTTCAAATTTCATCCCGGTGGATCCGCCCATATCATAACGCTGCCAGTTTCTGGCTCTGTTGGAGCCCTCTCCCCAATATTCCTTTACATAGTTTCCATTGACCATCAATTTTTTTGTTGGACTTTCATCGAAACGGGCAAAATAGCGTCCCATCATAATAAAGTCCGCACCCATTGATAAGGCAAGAACCATGTGATAATCCTGAACAATTCCTCCGTCAGAACAAATAGGGATATAAACTCCATGCTTTTTGAAGTATTCGTCTCTAGCTTTTGCAATTTCAATAATAGCAGTAGCCTGACCTCTTCCAATCCCTTTTTGTTCTCTGGTAATGCAAATTGATCCACCTCCGATTCCAACTTTTATAAAGTCTGCTCCGGCATCGGCTAAATAATTGAATCCAATAGCATCAACAACATTTCCGGCTCCAACCTTCACTCCTTCACCATATTTTTCTTTAATATAATGGATGGTATCTTTTTGATACTCAGAGAAGCCGTCAGAGGAGTCAATACATAAAATGTCGACACCGGCATCCAACAATTTAGGTACCCTTTCAACATAATCGCGTGTGTTGATACCGGCTCCGACCAATAATCTTTTATGATCATCCAATAACTCGTTGGGATACTCTTTGTGGTTATCGTAATCTTTTCTAAAAACAAAATATTTCAACGATTGATCTTCATCAATAATAGGGAGTGTGTTGACCTTGTGTTCCCAAATAATATCATTAGCTTCTTCCAACGTGATGCCAAACTGACCGGTAACCAATTTGGAGAAGGGGGTCATAAAATCTTGAATCAGCTTATCGTGTGGATCTTTATTGGGCCTGTAATCTCTGCTGGTAACCATGCCCAAAAGTTTGCCATTGGAAGTTCCATCTTCCGTAATTCCAATGGTTGAGAATCCGGTTTTTGCTTTGATGTCAAGCACATCTTTTAAAGTTTGTGTGGGCTTCAGATTAGCGTCACTCACTACAAATCCTGCTTTGAATTTTTTTACCTTTCTCACCATTTCAGCCTGCTCATCAATCGGTTGAGACCCAAAAATAAATGACAAACCGCCATTTCTTGCCAGAGCAATAGCCAATGTTGAGTTTGAAACTGATTGCATGATAGCTGAAACAATAGGAATATTGAGCTTCAGTTCAGGCACCTCCCCTTTTTTGTATCTTGTAATAGGGGTACTTAAATCAACTCGATCAGGAGTACACTCTCTGGTTGTCAAACCCGGAATAAGCAGGTATTCATTAAAGGTTCTTGAAACTTCGTCCATAATTTGTGCCATAATTAAGAATCTTTTTTACAGATTAAATATTATTCAATAGAGAAGGGGGAAAATTGACAGTGAGCATATAATGTTGATTTTGAGTACTATAAACTTAAAATCAAGAAACCTCCTAGCTCCTTGTTTAATCGACAAAGATATAAAAAAAACTAATAGTATAGGGATTAATTTTTCGTTAACTTTTTGTTTCGTTTCGACTTTCTATTTAAAAAAGCCCCTGATAACATCCATTCCATTGGCATAAAGCAAGAGTGCAATCAGAAGAATAAAGCCGACTGTATTGGCATATCCCAGAAATTTATCACTCGGTTTTCTGCCCGTAACCATTTCTACCAGAATGAAAAGGATATAACCTCCGTCCAAAGCCGGGATCGGCAAGATATTCATAAATGCAAGAATGATGGCCAACAATGCTGTATTATTCCAGAAAATGTACCAATCCCAGGCTTTCGGGAATAGTTTACCAATCGCTCCAAATCCACCAATTTGAGTAGCACCCTCTTTAGTGAACACCAACTTGAACTGCTTAACGTACATACTTAGATTTTTAACCCCTTGATTTAGTCCTCTGGGAATAGATTTCCAAAAAGTATAGTAGGTGGTTTCGCTTTGTAAAAATTGAGTGGGGTTTACGGGATAAACACCCACCATTCCTTCTTCATTTGGGGTAACGGTGAGTTCGACCAGCTGATCCCCTCTCATCACTCCTAAAATAAGCTGTTTTTGCGGATTTTGTTTGAAAGAGTCTACATAATTGTAGTATGAAAGCTGTTCAACTCCATTGACTGATATGACACTATCGTGAGCCATCAATCCCCCTTTTTGTGCCGGCATCCCTTCTATTACCCGGTCAACAACGAAAGGGAATCGGTAAGTGCAAAACATCCCTTTGCCTTCACCAACAACCTGCTTCCCAAAATCTTTAGGGATAGCAATCTCAACTTTTTCTCCATTTCTTAATACTGTAACACTTTTTACGTCATCAATGAGAAGTTGTTTGGAAAAATCAGCTAAATCGAGAGGTTTGTTTTGATCCACCAATAGAATTTCATCCCCATTTTTAAATCCGACTTTTTGAGCCACCTCAGTAAACTGATATCCATATTTGGCATTATCAAGTGGAATATAGGTTTCTCCCCAATGGTAAAACATCAGGATATAGATCAAGATGGCAGAGATGAAATTAAAAAGTACACCCCCAATGATAATCAGGAAGCGTTGCCATGTTTTTTTAGATCTAAACTCCCAGGGTTGAGGCTCTTCCGATAATTGGTCTGCCGATTTGGTCTCATCCACCATTCCTGCGATAGAGCAATAACCACCCAGAGGGAGCCATCCGATTCCCCATTCTGTTGTTTCAGGATCCTCTTTCCATGATTCAGGCGCACTTTTGGAGAAAAAGGAGAACTCTCTTTTTCCATTGACTGTTTTCATTCGTACAATAGAAAAACCAATATTGAAAAAGAGATAAAATTTTTCTACTCTGGTTTTAAATATTCTCGCAAAGACAAAGTGTCCCAGTTCGTGAATAAAAACTAAAATACCTAGACTGGCTATAAGGCCTATAATTTGTGTTGTAATTCCCATTATTAAAATCTGTTATTTTCTAAAAATTCTCTTGTTTCTTGATCTACCTGTAAATATTCATCAATTGTAGTTGGTTTGGTAAAGGGCATTTTCGTTACAGCATACTCAATCAATTTTGGAATATCGTTAAATCCAATCTTTTCTTGCAAAAAATGTGCCACAGCTACTTCGTTGGCAGCATTCATGACACAGGGTGCACTTCCCCCCATTTTTGAAGCTTCATAAGCAATGGACAAACAAGGGAATGTGCTGGTATCAGGAGTTTCGAAAGTGAACTCCGGGTAGTCTAAAAAGTTGAATCTTGGAAACTGGTTGGGTAATCTATAAGGGTAGGAGAGTGCATATTGAATCGGAAGTTTCATGTCGGGCAGTCCCAACTGTGCCTTAATGGACCCATCTGTAAATTGGACCAGAGAGTGGATAATCGACTGGGGATGAACCACCACCTCAATTTTGTCTAAACTGCAATTAAAGAGCCATTTGGCTTCAATCACTTCCAATCCTTTGTTCATCAATGTAGCACTATCAATGGTAATTTTAGCTCCCATATCCCAGTTCGGGTGTTTGAGTGCTTGTTTGGGGGTAACATGCTCAAGGAATTCGGCATTTTTACCACGGAATGGTCCTCCGGAAGCAGTGAGTATTATTTTTTCTATCGGATTAAAGTGCTCTCCAACCAAAGATTGAAAAATGGCGGAGTGTTCGGAATCAACAGGTAAAATAGGAACCTCTTTTTGGGCGGCAGTTTTCATCATCAGTTCACCGGCAACCACCAAGGTCTCCTTATTTGCCAGCGCAATCATCTTTTTGCTTTCAATTGCTTTATATATCGGTTTCAACCCTGCAATGCCTACGATACAGGAAAGTGCCATATCAAAAGAGTTCAACTCCATCAAGTCACACAAAGAATCAGCTCCGGTAAATACTTTTATATATTCGTCTGCTAAAGCCTCTTTAATCTTCAAATAGTGCTCATCATTAACAATCACGACATGGTTGGGCTGGTGCTTTTTAGCTTGTTCAATCAATAAATCGACATTATTGAGTGCTGCTAACAGATCCACCTCAAAAAGATCGGGGAATTGCTCAATGACCTGTAAGGCTTGAACACCCATCGATCCCGTTGATCCGAGAATTGCAATTTTCCTTTTATCCATCTCAAAAATTCAGACAGCAAAAGTAACGAAAAAAACACAATATTCAAAAAAAGGTTGTACTTTTGCAAGTTGAATCAATAAGTTGAAGAACTTATGTTTGTTAAGAAATAGAATTATGTCAGCAATAATTCAAAAAATAGAACAACTGAAAAAAGAGAAAAATGCAGTGATCTTAGCACACTACTATACACTGCCGGAGGTACAAAAAATTGCTGACTTTGTCGGGGATAGTTTAGCTTTAGCGCGTTATGCTGTGAATACGGATGCGGATATTATCCTTTTTGCAGGGGTGCATTTCATGGCGGAAACATCTAAAATATTGAATCCAACTAAAAAAGTGTTGATTCCCGATATGGAGGCACACTGCTCTTTGGCAGACAGTTGTCCTGCAGAAGAATTGGAACTCTTTTTGAAAGATTATCCGAATCATGTTGTGTTGAGTTATATCAATTGTAGTGCTCAGGTTAAGGCATTGTCAGATATTATAGTAACTTCTAGTAATGCATTGAAAATTGTGAATGCACTACCGAAAGACCAGAAAATTGTATTTACTCCGGATCGAAATTTGGGAGCGTATATCAATTCACAAACCGGCAAAGAGATGGTGTTGTGGGATGGTGCTTGCCATGTTCATGATCGACTCAATGTGGACCAACTTGTGGAGATGAAAGAGAAATATCCTCATGCTAAAGTGTTGGCTCATCCCGAATGTAGAGGAACTGTTTTGGCATTGGCAGACTTTATCGGGTCAACCACTGCTATGCTGAACTATTCTGAAAAAGATGATACACAGGAGTATATTGTGGCCACAGAAACAGGGATTTTATACGAAATGCAGAAAAGAAGTCCACATAAAAAGTTTTATCTCGTTCAAACTGATACAAAATGCAACTGTAACGACTGCGAATTCATGAAGTTAAGTACTCTGTCTTCAATCTTGAGCGCGTTGGAAAATGAAAAACCGGAAATTCTACTTGATTCTGAATTGATGGAAAAAGCGAAGAAGTCGATATTGAAAATGCTGGAATTGAGCTAAATCAATAAAGCAATGAAAAAACTGTTTTTCTTTTTGGGTTTCTTTTTGATATCCCTTTTCTCTTATGCTCAGTTTGATACTGAGTTTTGGTTTTCACCGCCCTATGCAGATCCGGCGCATGACTCTCATAACCAATATCGGTTTGTGTTTTCGACAGCTGATCTTGCCAGTACAGTAACCATTACTCAACCTGCTAATCCTGCCTTTACACCTGTAACGCTGAATATCGCAGCAAACTCTAATCAAACACATATTCTAGCAGCTGCATTTGCCAACGTGGCGCAAGCCAATGATATTTCCCTGAGGGGATTTAGAATTGTTGCAACGGAACCTGTTTTTTGCTATTACGAGATATTTACGAGCCCTCCTTATAGTATCCTCAATACTGAAATCTTTGCATTGAAAGGGAAAAGTGCATTGGGAACCCTGTTTATGATTCCTATGCAAAATTATTTAAATAATGAATCCTCCCCACCTAATTTTTTTAGTTGTTTCTCTGTTCTTGCAACAGAAAATAATACAAGTGTAACCATTACACCTACAAAATCGTTAGTAGGGCGTCCGGCCAATGTGCCATTTACAATAACCTTGAACCAGGGTGAATATTATAGCGCACGTTCCTTGAGTCGCTTAGCTACGGAGCATCCGACAGGTTCATTGGTTGTTTCTGATAAACCGGTGGCGATTACTTATTATGATGACACTATGCAGGGAACTCCTTGGGGTGGATGTGCAGATATTGGAGGAGACCAGATCATACCTATTGAGAAGTTAGGGGGGATGTATGTTCCGGTGCAGGGCTTCACTTATCATGTTAGTAATTCCAACGGTGGTACCCCGCCTTATGATAGAGTTTTTATTATGGCAGTCGAAGATAGTACAGAGGTTTTTGTTGGATTATCAGGAACTCCGGCTGCCACTTTAAATGCCGGACAAGTTTATACATACGTTTTTACTGTAAATCCATTTTCTAATTCGGATCAATCGGCAGTGATTATTACTACAAATGATAAACCGGTATATTGTACTCAACTATCCGGTTTTAGCTGTGAAGTGGGATTCAGTATTTTGCCTACCATGGATTGTCGTGGTTCAAGAACAGTCTCCGTTTCACGTAGTCAACCGGATAGCTATTATTTAACTTTGGTAACTACCAGTAATCATATTGGAAATTTTACTTTTAATGGATCTTCAACTGTGATTACTGCTACCGACTTTTATCCAGTTCCCGGGACGGGAGGGGCTTTTATGTTTGCCCGTAAGCTGATTCCGACTAGTTTGCTACCTGTTGATGGAAGTGCAAGAATTGCTAATACAACCGGTGTTTTTCATTTGGGGGTGATCAACGGAGGTCCTCAAAACACTTGCAAATTTGGTTATTTTTCAGATTTTGCAGAATATCAGGTTAATGCTGCATTGACCACTTTGGATACAATTTGTGAGGGAGAAGAGATTTCAATAGAAATTTTAAACCCTTTTATGGGAGCAAGTTATACCTGGATTCATTATGAAACCGGTGATACCCTGCAGGGACCCTCACCAGCTCAAACCTTTTCTATTTCTGATGCGACAGTAGAGAATTCCGGGACATATGTGATCGATGGTTTTTTTTCCGGATGTGATATGAGATCAGATACGATTAAAGTTACTGTGCTCCCCGATCCTGTGCCTGATTTTGCAGTTCAAATCAACTGTGTTAACAATCCGTCTTTTTTTGAAAATTTAACTATAGGAGCAGAAACTTATTTGTGGAATTTTGGCGATGGTGAAGAATCAAATCAAATTCATCCGACCCATACCTTTGAAACAGAGGGAGAATATGAAGTCCACTTAACCGCATATTCTGAATTTGGTTGTGAAAGTTCGACATTTCAAACAGTTTTAATTGAATCGGGAGTTCATACTTATGATACGGCAGCGTTGTGTCCTAACGGATCCTATAACTTTTATGGTCGGACTTTGAAACTACCGGGAGACTATATTGAGTTCAGAAATGGTGCAGAGTGCGATACCATTGTTCATCTCAGATTAGATCAGATTGAAGCCACTTTGCAAGTTGTTCAGGATCCTCTTGATTTCTGTGACCAGTATGTTACTACATTGACCGCCATTTCTGAATTTCAGAACTATGAATGGAATACGGGAGAAACCTCACAATCAATTGTAGTCCATATGCCGGGGATATATAGTGTAACAGCCACACAGGAGGAATGTTTTCTAAGCACTTCATATAGAGTTATGCCTTGTGAACATGATATCTATATCCCGAATACAATAACTCCCGGGTATAAGGATGGGCTTAACGACTATCTCTTCCTCCCCCCTATTATTGCTTCTCAAATAATAACATTCGAACTGGTCATAGTGGATCGGTGGGGAAAAGTAGTCTATCAAACAACGGATCCGGAATTTATATGGGATGGTAAAGTAAATGGGAAATTGGAATGCAATGCTACGTACTCCTATCGTATGAGAGTTGGTTTCCCTAATACAAAAGTGAAACAATACAAAGGGGTAATTCACGTTTTGTAAACAATAAACTAAATTTTTTCCACAGCCTGATAGTTGACCCAACCCTTTTCTCCATTGGGAAGCTGAATTTCAACCCAATCGTTGAGTTGGTCTGTAATAACCACCTTGAGACCTTCATGAATCACAAAAAGATCAGTTCCTTTTTCATCCGGAGTACTTTTTCCGGTAATGACAGAACTCATAACAATAGCCTGAGGTTTTTTGATTCGGGAGTTGATTTGATGATAACTAAAATGGGTACTTAAGATAGAAAGTATCAAAGAGATGACAGCTAAACTGATCAATAAGTGTTGACTCACTCTGTGACGGATAAACAGATAACCCAAGATTGAAGCTACGAGTAAAAAAGCCGCAATAATACTGACAATAGCCCACTGTTTACTGTTGAAAAGTTGTGATAAAAAGTTGTACCAACCGGTGATAAACAGCTGAGGAAGATGATCGATTTTATCCTCTAATTCCTGGTTTACAAATGCTATATTGTGTTTGATATCAGCATTATTGGGAGACAAAAGCAGGGCACGTTCATACCACAGAATGGCATTGCCTAATTCTTCCAATTTATAGTAAGCGTTGCCGATATTGTAATACAAATTGCTGTTTTTATATTGATTGTCAACCACTTTCAAGTAGTGTTCTAAGGCACCTTCGTAGTTCCCTTTTTGATATAAACTATTTCCGATACTAATCTCATTTTGTAAAGAATCAACCAATGAAGCACCCATTAATTGGGTCAGAAAAAACAAACTTAAGAGAAGTGACAATATCTTTTTCATGCTGTTCTTCATTACTATTTTTTAGAGATGGTTTCATTATGTTGGATAAACTCAATGCTCTTTTGATACATCTCCTGCATCAATTGATCTTTATCTCCCGGTGCAAAACGGGCATATTCACATTGACTTAGTGTATCAATAAACTGTTGGATTATCTCTTTCGAAATTCCCTTTTCTTCCAATTTTGCTTCAATGCTTTCGATAGAGAGTTGAGCTGTTGGAATATGGTATTTATCACTCATATAACCCCATAATGCCCGTGAGATCTCTTCGTAGAATTGATCATTCTTTCTATCCTGTAGCAGTTGATGGGCATGTTTTAGTTTTTTACGGGCTAATTTTTTAGCGCCTCTGTTTCTGACCAAATCACGATCACTATAATATTCAATCTGTCTTTTTCTAACCAGAACGATAATAATTCCTAAAACCAGTGGTGTAAGCAGTAGGGTGTAGTAGAGTGGAGACCCTAAGAAAGGGGTTAAGGCAATCGGAGTGATTTGGAGTTGGTTGGTTTTGATATAACGAATATCATTGCCTAAAAACTGAATCTCTTTTTGATGAGATCTCGAACTGGTAACATTTTGACCGGATCCTTTCTCAACTTCTAAAGTAAATGGATTGGTAGAAACTGTACGATAAGATCCGGATCTGGGATCAAAAAAGCTAAATTCAACAGAAGGGATGGTGAAATTTCCCGGATTACGGGGGATAATGACATATTCAATAATTCGACTCCCGGACACATGTTCCCCTTTAGTATTGATATTATCCGTAATTTTGGGATCTGCTACATCCAATCCGGAAGGGAATTGGATTTCCGGAATCTCAATATGTTGAATGTTTCCTGTTCCCGAAATAGTAACGGTCAGATTAGTAGCATCATTAGTCTGTAATTTGGAACGACTCAACAGTGCATTGGCCGAAAATTGTCCTGATAAACCACTAAATTGAGCCGGTTTATTGGCAGAAGGTGTGGGTTTAACCTGAAGTCTTACAGCATTGGATTTGAGGTCAAGATCATAATCCTGAGCAGATTGACTTCCGAAAAAACGATCAAAAAAAGGATCTCCACTACTGCGTTGAACCAAAACTCTTGCCATAAACTTCATTTCCATGGGAGTAATTGTGATGTTACCCTCCTTTTGTGGGAATACCGCTGTTTTACGAATTTCGTATACAACGAAACGCTTTCCGTCAATTACTTCACTACTCTGTTTGGCTTGAGCATTGGGATCACCCAGAGTATAACTCCATAATCCCGGCTGGCTTGGAAGGTTTATGTTTTCAACCCTGTACCCTCCATTAACACTGGGTCCAATATATAGTTTGTGCGTTATGATCACCTCTTCGCCAATATAAGGGTTAGTTTTAGAGGCAAAAGCTTTGATAAATACATCATTCTTATTGAATTGTGATGAGGTAGCTCCTCCTCCCTGAGACTCTCTCGATTGAGGTTGCGGTCTCCCTTTGGTAACGGTGACGGTTACTTCATTGGATGATACCGTTTTACCGTCAACTCTAAAAGATGTCGGAGGAATTTTAAAAGTTCCTTCTTTTTTAGGAGCTAAGGTGTAAGAGTATGTGTAGGAGTTATTGATTGTTTGAGCTCCGTTCATAATGGTTATGGACTGAGAGGAACTGCTGTTAGGACCATTTAAAACATCAAAATTGGAAAAGTTGCTCTTCACAATTTGTGAAGCTTTCTGATTTAATGTAACACTGTACTGAAATGGTTGACCAATGGCAACTTGAGAAGGTGCTTTGGCAACACAAGAAACCTGAGCATTGACCAAAGTGAATCTCCCCAATAAAAAAACAAGAATAAGTAAATTTAAACAGTTTATTCTCCTGCCCATACAGTCAAAAATTTATTCCCAATAACGAATGGAGAGTTAAAATATTGTTTAATTCCGCTTTTCAAAATAAAAATCGTGATTTAGGGGTTGATTTTTCTTAAAAAAAGTTGTATCTTTGCGCACTAAAAAAGTGCCGCTATGAAATTATCACAATTTAAGATTCATATTCCACAAGAGCTGATTGCTATTTACCCTCCGGAAGAGAGAGATGCTGCACGTTTGATGGTTTTAAACAGAAAAACTAAGACTATTGAACACAGAACATTTCGTGATCTGTTGGAGTATTTTGATGAAGGTGATCTTTTTGTCAGAAATGATACCCGCGTATTTCCCGCTTTATTGTATGGTGAAAAGGAGAAAACAGCTGCTAAAATACGTGTATTCTTGTTGAGAGAGTTAGATCCTGAAACTCGCTTGTGGGATGTACTCGTTGATCCGGCACGTAAAATAAGAATAGGAAATAAACTTTATTTTGGAGAGGATGCCAATTTGGTAGCAGAGGTGATCGACAATACAACTGCCAGAGGAAGAACATTGCGCTTTCTTTTCGAGGGAGATTATGTTGCTTTTCGAGCTAAGTTAAATGCTTTGGGTAGTACACCCCTTCCAGATGAGATTTTAAAAGTAAGAGATCCGGAGGAAGCGGATCAGGAAAGATACCAAACGTTGTACGCTAAAGTAGAGGGTGCCGTTGCAGCTCCCAGCGCAGGACTGCATTTCAGTAGAGAACTACTGTTGAAATGTGAGTTAAAAGGGATAGAGTTTACAAATATTACATTACATCCGGGATTGGGCAATTTTAGAGAAATTGATGTTGAGGATTTAACAAAACATAAATTGGATTCTGAGCAAATGTTGATCACTCCGGAAGTAGCAGCTCAGATTAATGAAGCAAAAGAAAAAGAAAGAAGGATATGTGCAGTGGGGACTACTGTTGTGAAAGCATTGGAATCCTCCCTCTATCCTAATGGAAATATCAAACCTTTTGACGGATGGACAAACAGATTTATATTTCCTCCCCACAAAGTAACCTCTACTGATGCACTAATTACTAATTTCCATCCTTCAGAAAGCCCTATGTTGATGATCGCAGCAGCTTTTGGAGGATATGATTTTGTTATGAAAGCATATAAGGAAGCGATTAAAGAAAAATATCGTTTCTATACTTATGGTGATGCCATGTTAATCATATAAATAATTCAAAATAAAAAAATAATGGCGAAATCTTACGAAGATTCCGGAGTCTCTCTTGAAGCAGGCTATGAGTCGGTGAGAAGAATTAAATCTCACATAGAAAGAACAAACAGACCCGGAGTAATGGGAGGTATTGGTGGTTTTGGCGGGATGTTTGATCTCGCTTCCCTCAACATAAAAGATCCGATTTTAGTTAGTGGAACCGATGGTGTAGGTACAAAATTGAAAATTGCATTTGCACTGGATAAACATGATACGATTGGGCAAGATGTAGTAGCTATGTGTGTTAATGATGTCCTTGCGCAAGGAGCACAACCACTCTTTTTTCTGGATTATGTTGCAGTGGGGAAAAATGATCCTGCACAAATTGAACAGATAGTGAAAGGAGTAGCTGATGGATGTCAATTGGCTAATTGTGCCTTGATCGGGGGTGAAACTGCCGAAATGCCCGATATGTACCAATTAGGAGAATATGATATCGCCGGTTTTACTGTAGGAGTGGTTGAAAGAGCTAAGCTGATAGATGGTTCCAAAGTGAAATTGGGTGACCTGATCATTGGTTTGCCTTCATCCGGAGTGCATTCCAATGGTTTCTCTTTAGTGAGAAAAATTGTACAAAAAGATCATCAACTGGATCTGAATCAATATCATCCCGAATTGAATGGCAAATTGGGTGAGGTTTTGTTAACTCCCACAAGAATCTATGTTCAGCCTGTTATCAAATTGCTAAAACAAGTAGATGTACATGCTATTGCGCATATCACGGGAGGTGGCTTTGATGAGAATATTCCTCGTGTACTTCCCGAAGGACTCGGTGTTGTGATTGAAGAGAAATCCTGGAATAAACCTCCTATTTTTGATTTCCTTGAAAAAATGGGGGAATTAGACCATCGCGAGATGTTTAATGTTTTCAATATGGGGATAGGAATGATCCTGGTTATCGATTCTAAAGATAAAGAACAAACCATTTCCCTGCTTCAGGAAAGTGGAGAGAAACCTGTTATAATTGGAAAAATTACAGATCAACCCTTTATAAATTTGATCCTTAATGAGTAAGAAATTGCCTGCTATTTCGGTTTTTGCGAGTGGATCCGGTACCAACTTTCAGGCTATCGTTGACGCCATCAAAAGTGGGGTAATTCCTGCTAGTATGGTACTCTTGGTTTGTGATAAACCGGATGCTTATGTCTTGCAAAGAGCCGAAAAAGAGGGAATCACCACCTTTGTTTTTGAACCTAAAAAATTTGTCAGCAAAGCGCATTATGAACAACAAATTTTGATGGAGTTGCGACTTCATGAGGTGGAATGGATCTTTTTGGCAGGTTACATGAGAATTATTGGTAGGACACTCTTAAATGCTTATCCTGAGAAGATTGTGAATATCCATCCGGCACTGCTTCCTTCATTTCCGGGAGCCAATGGGATTAGGGATGCATATCAATATGGTGTTAAAGTTTTTGGTGTTACAGTCCATTTTGTGGATGAAGGTGTAGACACAGGAAAAATTATTGATCAGGACTCATTTAAAATTTTAGGATCTGAATCTTTAGAAGAGGTTGAAAATCAAATACATAAGATAGAACATGAGATCTATCCAAGGGTGATTGCAAAACTTTTATCTAGATCGAGATAATTTCATTTTTTTTATTATCTTTGCAGATTGAACTTTATCATAAATTAATTATTAATAGATATATACTATGAAAGAAACAATTTTCAAAAGCGTACATGAGCAATTAGGTGCTAAAATGGTTGAATTTGCCGGGTTTTATATGCCCATACAATATGAAGGTTTATCGATTGAACATAATCATGTAAGATCGAAAGTGGGCGTTTTTGATGTTTCTCACATGGGAGAAATTTATGTGAAGGGACCTAAAGCGGTACCTTATCTGCAATATATTACGTCCAATGATGTAACCGCATTAACCCCGGGTAAAATACAATACTCCTGCTATCCTAATGGTAAAGGAGGAATAGTAGATGACTTTTTACTATACTGTATGGATGAAGAAGAGTACCTATTGGTGGTAAATGCTGCAAATATCGATAAAGATTGGGAGTTTATGACTCGGCATAATGAAAAGTTTGGTGCTATCATTGAAAATAGATCCAATGAGATTTCTCAATTGGCAGTACAAGGTCCGTTAGCACTGAAGGCAATCCAAAAACTGACAGATACTAACTTGGAAGAGATGCCTTATTATACTCATAAAACAATTACATTGGCAGGGATTCCTAATATATTGCTTTCTATTACAGGTTATACCGGATCAGGTGGTTGTGAGATCTATTTTCCTAATGAAGTGGGACACACTATTTGGAATGCCGTTTTTGAGGCAGGTGCCGAATTTGATATCAAACCAATTGGTCTGGGCGCAAGAGATACACTCCGTTTGGAGATGGGATTTTGCTTATATGGTCATGAAATTGATGACACCATTTCACCTCTTGAAGCAGGATTGGGATGGATTACAAAATTTGTTGACCATAAAGAGTTTATCGATAAAGAATATATGTTGAATATGAAAGCCGAAGGTCTGAAAAGAAAAATTGTAGGCTTCGAAATGATCGACAGAGCTATCCCTCGTATGGATTATGAAGTGTGTGACGAAAATGGAAATAAGATCGGTGTTGTCAGATCCGGAACACAAGGACCGTCTGTTCAAAAAGCGATTGGAACGGCAATGGTGAACATAGATTTTTCTAAAGTGGGAACCACCCTATACATCAAAGTAAGAGAAAAATTAATGAAGGCAGAAGTGGTGAAATTCCCATTTTACAAAGGTTAGAATAAAATAAAATTAAATCATTATATACAAAAAAGTTATGAAAAAGATTCTTTCATTATCGCTATTGGTATTGACCATGGCATTTCATGGAATGGCACAGAATCTTCCTAATTCCGGATTTGAAAATTGGACAAATCCTACAACACCTGATGGATGGACTATAAAATATACCGGGACACTAAATACTGTATTACCTCTTAGTTTTGCATTTGGAGCTAAAACAACAGATGCACATTCCGGTAGTTATGCGTTAAAAGTAACTCCGGGAATGATTGCCATCGGAGAAGGATTCACTTTGCCCGGTATTGTTCAACTGGGGACTGTAGGAACCTTTAATTTGGATATGAATGCTCTGACTGCTCTGATGAATCTGGATTTTTCAAATATAAATCTGGAAGATTTGACACAATTCAGAGAATTAGTGGCCACAGGATATGCTCTATCTGAGGCTCCCTCTGAAGTGATGTTCTGGTATAAATTTTTGCCCGATGGTGCCGATGAGGTTAGAATTAATGTAATTGCAACGTTGTGGAACAGTACAACAAATATTCCGGATATGGTGGCTTCAGGAACAACTACCATTTCAGAAGCTTCACATCAATATAAACAGATGAATGTAGTCATGACACAAACCGGAACATCACCGATTTGTGATACGATCAGAGTGATTATTACTGTGGGTGGAATGAATTCATCCATCTCGTCAGAGTTCCTAATTGATGAATTTACATTGAAATTTAATACTTGGGGTATTTCCGATCATTATGAGTCACGCTTGTTAATTTATCCTAATCCAACAAAACATTACTTTAAATTAGGCATGATTGATGATCAGGTTGAAAATTATCTTGAAGTTTTGGATGGTTACGGGAAATTAGTGTTGAGAGCGGAAAATGTTACTACGAATGACCAAATCTCCACTTCAAATTTAGCACCGGGTGTTTATTTTGTCAGATTAATTCAAAATAACCGCTCTTTTTCATCTAAATTGGTAATCGAGTAAAGTTGACACTATTTTAATACAATGATAGGTAATCCCACTTTTTGGTTTGCACCACTTCACGGGATTACCTATTATTATATGCGAAATCCGCTGTTTATTCATGCTCAAGGGTTTGATGTCGCCGTAGCACCCTTTATTCCGGCACAATTGAAACACCAAATCAATCCTGCGAAATGGAAAGATTTGCAGCATGATCATAATCGCATAGTTCCTGTGATTCCTCAATTGATGGGAAATGAAGCGCAACCTATGCTGGATACCATTGTGCAGTTAAAAGAAAAATTGGGCTATGATGCTGTAAACTGGAATTTGGGTTGCCCCATGAATCCTATTGTACGTAAGAAAAGAGGGTGCGGATTGATGCCTTATCCGGATAGGGTAGATGAGATTTTGGATCATATTTTTAATTCTACTTCTGTTCAGCTTTCTATAAAAATGCGCTTGGGAATGTTTGATCCGGAAGAGGGTTATAATTTGATTCAGGTGCTCAATCGTTATCCTATACACTTTTTGATTATTCATTCTCGTTTAGGAATTCAACAATATGGGGGGGTGGTAAACTGGAGCGCTTTAGAACATTTAATTGCTCATACGGGTCATGAAATCGTCTATAATGGAGACCTCTTTGAGATCGACACTTTCAGACAATTACAAGCAACTTTTCCGGATATTAATCACTGGATGATTGGCCGAGGAGTATTGAGAAATCCCTTTTTAATTGAGGAACTTAAACTAGGAACACCTCTTGATTTCGAACTCAAAATGAAGCGCTTCCAAGTCTTTTATTCGGAGTTGGAAAGCTCACTTTTTCAATTGAAAACAGAGCAGACAGCATTACCTAAACTCAAAGAATTATGGCACTATTTTGCCCATTTTTTTAACCTGAATGAGGAGCAATTACTGGATTTGCTGAGAGTAAAACGTATCGATGAATTTAAAAATAAAACCCATGCAATAGTATGGGACCCTAATATATAATGCATGGTATGATCTACGATTCAACTGAGGATATTCTGCGACAAATCTCCTGTTCAAAAGCGAATTTTGAAACGGTAATAGATGGTAAAAATACGATGCTTTTTACTCTGAAAAACAGCAACGGGATGATGGTCACTTTGACCAATTATGGAGCCAGAATTGTTTCGATCTTTGTTCCGGATAACAATGGAAAATTTGCAGATGTGGTCCTGGGCTTCAATTCAATCGCTGAATATCTGAAAAATGAAGCAACTCATGGAGCTGTTGTGGGACCCTATGCCAATAGAATTGCCCAGGCACGATTCCGGATAGGAGAAAAAGAGTATTTGCTTCCGCAAAATGATGGAGAGGTCTGT
The DNA here is from genome assembly GCA_029570835.1 of Bacteroidota bacterium. Classification (GTDB taxonomy): domain Bacteria; phylum Bacteroidota; class Bacteroidia; order Bacteroidales; family WCHB1-69; genus UBA5429. The sequence continues at coordinate 53,430 of JAKPTX010000105.1, read as the reverse complement.
TTACATTCCGGACCGGAGAGTTGGTATCGGCAAGTATGGGATGCTGAGGAGGAACTCAACTCTGTTCGTTTTACTATTCATAGTTATGATGGGGAATTTGGATTTCCTGGAAATATCACTGCTTCAGTTACTTACAGGTTATCTGATCAAAATGAGTTGATTCTTGAGTATCACGCTTCAACTGATAAAACAACCCATATTAATTTGACCAATCATGCCTATTTTAATCTGAAAGGGGAGGGGAATGGGGATATTTTAAATCACCATTTGTTCATCAATGCTGACCATTATACCCCTATCATTGATCAAAGGATGATTCCAACAGGAGAAATAGCAAAGCTCGAATGTACCCCTCTGGATTTCAGGAGATTACATCAAATAGGAGATCGTATTGCCTGGGATGAACCTCAGCTGAAATGGGCTCATGGTTACGACTTTAACTATGTACTCAATAAAAGCACTGATGAACTTGAATTGGCTGCCTCATTGTTCGAGCCTGAAAGTGGGAGAATCATGGAGCTCTATACAACAGAACCCGCTTTGCAATTGTATACCGGAAACTTTCTAAATGATAAAGAAAGGGGAAAAGCAGGCAGTTTTTATCAGCCTTACTCCGGACTTTGTCTGGAAACTCAACACTTTCCTAACACCCCTAACCAACCTAATTTCCCCTCTACAATGCTTTATCCTGAACAACAATACAGTTCAACAACTATTTTTAAATTCAATTATTAGGCAAGATATTTGAATTTATTAAAAAAAAATAGTACATTTGCTTCTTGGAAGATATGAGGAAGAAAGAGAGTAGTTGTATATTAATTTAATCCAATAAATTATGAAAAAAATCTTACTCTTTCTGATTTCAATTTTGATATCATTTCAGTCTTTTGCACAGATTAATTTTCAGGTTGGGAACAGAACTATCACCTATACACCCGTTGAAGATTCCTGTACTCCTCCTGCCAACTTGGTTGTAAACAATATTACTGCAAGTTCTGCTGATCTTAACTGGGATACGGATATTTCTGGAAATTATTGGGAAGTACAGTACAAGAAAAATAGTGATACGGTTTGGAATGCCGGACAGATTGTGTATTTGGGTGAGTATTCATTGGCAAATCTTGATCCTGAAACAACTTATGATGTCAGAGTCAAATCGGTATGTAACAATAGTGAAAGTGTATGGAGTATAGGCTCCTTTACGACAGATTGTGGAATCATTACCACACTACCCTGGACTGATAGTTTTGACACTTATGGTGTAGGTAATACGGTTTTTCCAACTTGTTGGACAAGAAATCCAAGTTATGTCAACGTACCTTACATATATTTTGTGAACTATTCACCTCCCGGATCACTCTATTTTTATACTGTAGCCGGTGTCAATCATGTGGTAGTTACGCCCGAAATTGACGTATCTTTTCCTATTAATACCGTTCAGGCGACTTTTATGTATAGAACCACATTTGCTACAGACACACTATTCTTAGGTGTAATGACAGATCCTGCTGATGTCTCTACTTTTGAGCAAGTAGCTTTTGTAACAAACAGCTCTACTAATACATGGTATTCAAAGGAAGTTCTATTCAATAATTACACAGGAATCGGACAATATGTAGCATTTATGGTTCGCAATGGAACTGTTTATCTTGATGATGTAGTCATAGATTTAATTCCTCTTTGTCCTAAACCCACAAATATTTCAGTGGTTTCTGCAGCAACAGATCAGCTGGAGATAGGATGGCAGGAAAATGGCACTGCTACAAGCTGGATTTTTGAATATAAAAAAGTGACAGACTCTATATGGACACTGGATTATCCTTATACTAACCCTCATACAATCTATAACTTAGAAAGTGCAACTCAATATATGATTCGAATCAAGTCATATTGTAGTGGTGAAGAGAGTGATTATTCAGAGATAGCTACTATTATGACTGCTTGCGAACCCATTGAGACTTTACCTTGGAATGATAGTTTTGACACCTATGGTACGGGAAGTGGGGTTTTTCCACCATGTTGGAGCAAAATCTCTTCTAATAGCTATCCATGTATATCCAACACCAATTCATTTTCTTCTCCCGGTGCAATGTATATGTACACCACTTCAGGTGCGTACAATTATGCAATTACACCCGAATTTGCTTCTTTTATTGATATCAGTACCTTGATTGTGCATTTTCAGTTGTATAAAATGGCAATTTCAAATACTATTGAGGTAGGTGTTATTTCAGATCCACAGGATATGACAACGTTTGAATCAGTAGCTACGCTCACTCCTACGAATGTTAGTACATGGGAACAATTCACCGTGAATTTTGCATCTTATACCGGTACAGGTCAATATATCGCTTTTAAAGTTCAAGACCTTTCATATAATAATAGAATCTATATAGATGATGTGTGGATTGGTTTTGCGCCTAGCTGTAATACCCCAACCGGTTTGACAAGTATTGATACAGGTCTGACAGAAAGTAGTATAACTTTAGATTGGGATGGTGCTGAAGATAGTAACGTTTTTTCTTGGAATATATTCTACAGACATGTAGGTGCCACAGATTGGGAGACAGTAGAAGCATTCTACCACCCCTTTATACTAATAGGTCTGGAACCCAATCTTGTGTACGAAATAATGATATCTGCAAACTGTTTGGTAGGTGAGCCTACTTTACCAACAAACATAATCAGTGTGGGTATGCCTTGTGTCCCAATTACTGATTTTCCATGGAGTGAAGGTTTTGAAGGTATTTGGTATGAGGGCAACGGGTTAAGTACAGGTTCACACCCATGGTGTTGGATTAATATTAATGGAGGGTCAGGGTCCGGATCGTGGGCTAAAACAACATATTCCAACTATGTTCGTACCGGAAATAGTGCATTACAAATGTATTCTAGTTCAACTGTATATATTCATGATGACTGGTTTATTTCTCCGGTGCTTTCATTAACCGGAAATGAACAATTGAGTTTCTGGGTCAAAGCATACTCTACTACTGATATCTTGTCAGTTAAGATTTTTGATGCTTCAATGGGTCCGGTGAGTACAGAGTCAGACACATCCGATTTTATTGACTTGATGCCTAATACTGTTATTCCTACCTTTGTATGGACAGAATATGAGTTGAATTTAAGCCAATATGTTGGGAATTATCAATTTGCTTTTGTGAGAAATACAGCGGGAGGATACATCTTAAATATTGATGATGTTTTGGTCGAGCCGCTTCCTGATTGTGCAAGTCCCACTGATGTTTCAGTAGTCGGGGTTACTCATCAAAGTGCGGAGATTGATTTTATACCCGCGAGTCCGGCATTATCCGCCTGGTTCCTTTATTATAAACCACAATCTTCAACAGATTGGGATTCAGTGTATATCTATAACTATCCTTATATTCTGACAGGATTATCCCCGGAACAAACCTATCAGTTCTATTTAAGAACCGATTGTGGAGAAGAATTATCGGAGCCGACACCGATAGGAACTTTCACCACAGCATGTGTACCTATTGCCACAGTTCCATGGACTGAGGGGTTTGAAGATTTAGCGGCAGCCTCTACTTTACCTCAATGCTGGGCAGCCACAGGATTTGGAACCTATACCAATACGCAAATTACAAACTATGGTTCCTTTAATAGAAATGCTCGTACCGGAACAGGTGCTGCTTATTTTAGATATGGCTGTAATGACCGTTTCTTTTCTCCGGGTTTCCAGTTGCAAGCCGGTGTTTCTTATGAGTTCTCTTTTTGGTATGTTACCGATGGTTACAACGGATGGCAAACTTTGGAAACAGGAGTTTATTCAGCTCAAAATTCATCTGCTTTGATTCAAACTCTAGTTATTGCACCATCATTGAACAACACTACATATCAGAAACTTGATGCATACTTTACTCCTGAAGAAAATGGAGTTTACTATTTTGGAATTTATTGCCGTTCTACTTCATCACCACAGTATATAACTCTTGATGACTTTTCATTGGATTTGGCTCCGGATTGTTTACCGCTTACTCAACTTCAGGTTTCTAATATTGCAGGTAGCTCTGCATATTTAACCTGGACTTCTGCCGGAAATCCTGACTTTTTCTCTGTTGAAATAGAAAATCTATCTACTAATACAACGGTAATTGAAACGACTACTGACTATTTTTATCTATTAACCGGGTTAAATGAGCAAACTTACTATTCAGTTTCTGTATATCCGCTATGTAATGGACAGGAAGGAATGGGAGATACCATTCAATTCAAAACAGATTGTTTTGAAGGAGGAGATCTCATTGTTGGAACACCCGATGCGACAACTAATTCACAAGGAGCATATTTGCCGATAACTCCTTGCTATAGTTATTCATTATCAGAACAGATTTATAATGCTGCTGAACTCTTAAATGTAGGTGATTCTATTTATGGACTAGCATTCCAATTTTTTTATCTTTATCCTATAACCAGAAATATAGAAATCTATTTGGGGCATACCGGTAAAACAACTTTTAGTGGAGTTTCAGATTGTGTACCGGGTTCATTCTTAACTCTGGTTTATCAGGGATCCGTTACGTGGACTAATACCAATCCGGATTATTGGGTAGAGATTAATTTTACTGCTCCATTTGCTTATGATTCCGACAGCAACCTGGTCGTAGTGATCAGAGATATGACAAATTCAACTACCTCATCCGTGACGCACTTTAGAACTCATGCAACACAAGGAACCAAAGCGCTCTATTTCATTCAAAATAGTGGTGGACCTATCTCAATTACAGCCCCATCCGGATCAGGTAGTAATGCTGTTTCGAACAGAAATAACATTAAATTTTTAGTTCCTTGTATCCAAACTAACTGTATTAAACCTAATATTATCCTTGCCAATTTTGATACTTATTCGGCGACCTTCATGATTGCTCCCGGGATGAATGAAACTTCATGGGAAGGGGAGTATAAGGTAGAATCCGAAACAGATTGGACATCACTGGGTGTAATTACCGATACTGATTATATTTTGGATAGTTTAGTCGGTAATACAAGTTATCTATTTAGATTGCGTTCAATTTGTGGTACAGAGCAGAGTAACTGGAAAGCAATTTCATTTACTACACTTTGTGGAAATATTGACCAGTTACCTTTTGTTGAAAACTTTGATTCCTATCCTTACGGTTCGATACCTACCTGCTGGTCCAAACTGAACTCACAAGGGAGTCATCCTTACATTTCAAATCACAATCCAATCTCTACCCCACACAGTGCTTATTTCTATTCTACAGCAAATCATTATGCTACATTAATTCTCCCTCCTTTAGGTGAAAATATAGATATTACTACTTTGCAGATGGTGTTCTGGGCAAGAACTGTAACATTGGGACATCAATTAGAAGTGGGAGTAATGACCGACCCATTGGATAATTCTACTTTTACTGTAATGGGAACAGCTATGCCTTCAATTTTAAATACATATCAAGAGTTTGAAGTTAACTTTAATACCTATACCGGTACAGGACGATACATAGCAATTCGTGCAAATGGTAGTTGCAATATATATGTGGATGACTTAATATTGAGAGAAATGGCGGATTGTGTCAGACCATCGGGTATTACTTTTTCTAATATTTTAGGAGAAGAAACAACTGTATCCTGGTTAGCGGCTCCTACAGCAGTACATTATGAAATAGTTTATGGCTTGACCGGAATCGATCCCGATAATGAGATTCCCTATCCGGTTTATGATACTTTTGTGACACTCTACGCATTAACAGCTAACACCTTGTATGAAGTGTATGTTCGCTCTGTTTGTATTGGAGGAGATACCAGTGAATGGACGGTTATGACTTCGTTCCTTACAGGGTGTGGTGTTATTGGTTCATTTCCCTGGACTGATAGTTTTGATACTTATGGCGTAGGTTCATCAATTTTTCCACCCTGCTGGACAAGAATAGCAACTTTGACCAACTCCCTTTGTATAGATAACACTAACTTTTCACCTCCCGGATCTCTTTGGTTTAAAGCATATTTGGACAATTATTCTATTGCAGTCACACCTAAAATTCATGCATCTGTTCCTGTTAATACTCTACGACTTTCTTTTATGTATAGAACCCGCTATCCTACTGATACACTCTTTATAGGGGTGATGACCGATCCTAACAATGCTGCTACTTTTGAAGAGGTAACTTTTGTTACAAATGCTACTCCTGCAATGTGGTATGCAAAAGAGGTTTTTTTCAGTAACTACACAGGATCCGGACAATATATTGCATTTAAGGTCTGCGATAGAGGGACTGCCTATAATGTATATGCTTATGTTGATGATGTAGAGATAGATCTCTTGCCTAACTGTCCGGGACCATCAGGTCTGTACACTACCAACGTGACACAAACATCATTGGATTTGGGATGGGTTGAGTTGGGTACGGCTACCACTTGGGAAATAAAGTATGGAGTGGAGGGCTCTACCCCGGGAACCGATACAATAGTTCAAGTATCGACTAATCCGGCTACTATCACCGGATTAACTGTAGGGACTTGTTATGATTTTTATGTTCGTTCTGTTTGTGCTATAGGTGATACAAGTGATTGGTCAAATAAAAGAACTTTCTGTACTTCTTATGCCCCCGTAAATGTGCCGTTTAATTTTGACTTTGAAACGGAGTCAGGATTTCTTTTTGCGAATACTTCCGGAACCGGTTGGTATATTGGAAATGCACCGGGTGTAAATGTTACACTGAATGGTGTATCCGGATTATATATTTCTGCTGATAATGGATTTACAAACTCCTATACTGCTACTCCGGCTGTAGTTTGGGCATATAGAGATATTTACTTTACTCCTTCCGCTTCCAATTATGTTATGACCTTTGAATGGAAGTGTCAAGGTGAAGCTACCAATGACTATTTTCACATCTATATAGGTTCACCTATGACGCCTGATACCAGTAATACCGGTTTAATTACATTACCTGTCGGTGCAACACCATTGGCTACATTCATGAATCAAAAGCCGACATGGCAGGAAACATCTCGCACCTTGCCGGCAGCTGACTACTCAGGTCAACACAAAAGACTCTATATCTGCTGGAGAAATGATGATGTTACTGTAAATCAACCTCCTGCAACAATCGACAATCTTAAAATTACCAGTGCTGATTTTTCGGAATGCTTGAGTCCGGTTAGCTTGTTTGTTGATAATATCACTTCAAATAGTGCTACGGCATACTGGGGCGGAAATGCTGCCGGATGGGGAGTTACATATTCATGGCAATTTGAGTATAAAAAAGCAGAAGATACAACCTGGACAACTCAAAATGTACATAATCGAACTTATACTATGACCGGTTTGCAACCTTCTACTCCATATGACACAAGGGTTAAAGCGATCTGTATTGGCGGACAAGAGAGTTTTTATACTCCTATTGTCTCTTTTACTACTCCGGCTACACCTTGTGTTACTCCAACTAACTTACAGGTGAGTAATGTGACCAATAACTCTGCATTAGCGACTTGGACTGCCGGAGGATCCGAGCCTTCATGGCAAGTGGAGTACAAGTTGGCATCAGCTGATAACTGGATAGCAAATACAACAAATACACCTTCATTTACGATTACAGGATTACAAAGTAGTACTTTGTATCATGTTAGGGTCAAAGCGATTTGTACATCCGAAGAAAGTACGTTCACGGATCATGTCACTTTTTTAACCGGCGGTAATACAACATATACTATTGTTGCTACAGCGGGTCCTCACGGAACAATTACTCCTTCCGGTGTAGTTACGGTTTATCAGAGCGGATCCCAAACATTTATCTTCACTCCGGATGCAGGTTGTCGAATTGATGTTGTGTTAGTGGACAATGTACCACAAGTACCTGTTCCCGAATCCTATACATTTGAGAATATTCAAGGAAATCACACAATTCATGTCGATTTTGCGGAAGGTATTGCAGAGAACGATTTATCAAGATATGTTACGCTTTATCCTAATCCTACCCAATCTCTCATCGATTTGAAGTTAGATATCGATTATCTGGGTACAACACAGTGTCGAATCTATGATATGTACGGTAAGTTAATGCATATTTTGCCCATTGAGGAAGAAATTACAACTGTCGATGTAACTCACTTTGCATCAGGTATTTACTTTATACACCTAACTACAGAACAAGGGCAAGTATCTAAACGCTTTGTAAAACAGTAGCGTTTAGAGATGATTTTTTTGTCTTTATTTTGGAAATAAAAAAAAAGGGGGGGCAGCGTGGGGGCTACTTTTTAGTTATATCATTTCCCCACTCTGGAATATTCTGCCTTTTGGGCAAATTGTGTATTGAAAACGTTGATTATCAGAGAAATGAAAATACGATGCACATGGTCATGGAGACGCAATGCATTGCGTCTCTACAGCCATTTTTACGACCATATCTATTGTTTTGTTTTCCCGGACAGGTCGCGACCTGTCCCTTCTACCTTCTACCTTGTAAAACCGTAATTCGTAATTGACTTTCGACTTTCGACTTTCGACTTTCGACTTTTATTTCTCCTTCCGCCTTCCGCCTTCACAAGGTTTTTCTCAAAATGATAACATTCCAGAGTGGGGAAGTAATATAAGAAAAAAGGAAAGCCTTGTCTGCCCCCTATTTTATTTTTTTCATAAAAAAACAACTGTATTTCAAAAAATAATAGTACATTCGCCGATTGAAGTGTATACAAAACAAGAGAAACTATATAACAATTAAAATAACACAATTATGAAAAAAATCTTACTTTTTTTGATGTCAGTTTTGATGTCATTTCAACTTTTTGCACAAGTTGATATTCAGATTGGAAGTGGAACCTCTTCCACCACCCATCCTCTCCCGGGTTATTATGGGTGGCATAGAAGTGCCATGCTGTACAAGGCAGATGAGATCAATTTGAGTGGAACGATTTCAGCCATTGCCTATGATATTAAATCGGCTTCCACGGGAACAACTGCCAAAATGAAAATTTATCTGGTAGAAACTACCAACTCTACCATGCCTGCAATTAACACAATCAGTTGGAATGCTTTAAAAACCGGTGCCACTTTGGTATATGAAAATAATGCTTTAGCTGCGGCTCCGACCGGCTGGAAAACTTTTACGTTTGATACCCCATTTACTTATTCAGGAACCAGCAATTTGATGGTGTTGATAGAAGGAGAAGGTTGCTCTACTACCGGAGGTTGTAGCGTATCCTGTGCATACCATACTGCTGATAATATGCACTGGTATCACCGTAAAGATAGCTCAGCTCCGGATGATTCTGTCCCTCCTGCAAATACAACAACAGATATAAGTAAACGATCTAATATTAAGTTGACAATCACGCCTCCCGCAGGTTTTTGCTATCCTCCTTCTAACTTAGCAGCAAGTAATATTACTTCAAGTTCTGCTGATATTACCTGGGATACCCATACATCAGGCAATTGGTGGATAGTACAATATAAGAAAAATAGTGAAACGGTATGGAGTGATGAAGCTATGGTGTTTTCAGGTTCATATTCACTGGCCAATTTAGATGCTCAAGCAACCTACGATGTTAGAGTGAAATCGATTTGCAGCGCCGATGAAAGTGGATGGAGTACGACTTCCTTTATGACAGCTTGTGGGGCAATTGCCGCACTACCCTGGACAGATAGTTTTGATACTTATGGTACAGGAACTACGGTTTTTCCACCTTGCTGGACAAGAACGACAACTCAGACCGATAGACCCTATGTAAGCAGCACTAACTTTTCAGCGCCGGGATCGCTCTATTTTTATGCAATTTCCGGAAACTATAATATTGCAGCTACTCCGATGTTTGATGCATCTATTCCTGTCAGTACACTACATGCTGATTTTATGTATAGAACAACTCTTTCTACAGATACATTGTTTATAGGGGTAATGACAGACCCTACAGATGCTTCTACTTTTGAACAGGTAGCTTTCGTTACCAATAGTTCTACCTCAACATGGTATGAAAAAGAGGTTTCCTTTGATAATTATATGGGAATAGGACAATACATAGCATTTAAGATTAGCAATGCTACAGCTACTTCATATGCATATTTGGATGATGTAAGAATAGGTCTAATACCTACTTGTCTTAAGCCTACTAATGTAGCAGTAATCTCTGCCGAAATGGATCAGTTAGAAGTAGGGTGGGTTGAAAATGGTTTTGCTACGAGTTGGGTTGTTGAGTATAAGAAAACAACGGATGCCACCTGGCAAGTAGAAACTGCGAACATAAATCCCTATACAATTTATAATTTAGATGCTGAAACTGAATATATGATTCGGGTTAAGGCAGATTGTGGAACCGAAGAGAGTTATTATTCACAATCAATCACTGCGATGACTCTTTGTGAATCAATTGTGAATTTACCCTGGACTGATAGTTTTGACACTTATGGTACAGGTAGCTCGGTTTTCCCGACCTGCTGGACAAGAAACACAACCTATGCTAACAGACCTTATGTGAGTACTACTAACTTTTCATCTCCCGGATCACTCTATTTTTACGTCAGTTCCGGGACTTATAATATAGCAGCTACACCTAAGTTTGATGCGTCTATTCCTATTAATACGCTACAAGCCGCCTTTAAGTACAGAACTTCTTCCGGTACTGATACACTCTTTATAGGTGCAATGACCAATCCTCTGGATACTTCTACTTTTGAACTGATAACTTATGTTACGAATAGTTCAACTGTAACATGGCATGATAAAGAGGTTTTCTTAAGTAGCTATCAAGGAAACGGACAATATATTGCATTTATGATCCGCTGTGGATCCTCGACAGCAGTAGCCTATATCGATGATTTAGAAATCAGTCTCATTCCTTCTTGTCCCAAACCTTCAGATTTAGCAATAGTTTCTATTGCAAGTGATCAGTTGGAAGTGGGGTGGACAGAAAATGGTACTGCTACCAGTTGGATTTTCGAGTATAAAGAAACGGCGGAAACCACTTGGCAAGTGGAGAATGCTTCTACTAATCCTCATACAATCTATAACTTAGATCCTCAAACTCAATATGAGGTTCGTGTTAAGGCAAATTGTGGAACTGAAGAGAGTAATTATTCGCAAACATTGACTGTTACAACTCCCTGTACAGCGATTACGACTCTCCCCTGGTCCGAGTATTTTGACACTTATGGCACAGGATCGGGAGCTTTTCCACCATGCTGGTTTAGACCGGTTCTATACGGTACAACTCCATATCCTTCTATTGTGACTGTCAATTACAGTGCTCCGGGAAGTTTAAGGTTCCAGTCAGCTACAACACAACCAACTTATGCTGTTACGCCACAAATGGATGTTGATATCAACACGCTAATGGTTACATTCCAATTGAGGGCAGAAAACACAATCAGTTCAGGAGTTATGCATGTAGGGGTGATGTCTAACCCTTATGATCCGTCTACTTTTGAATTAGTTCAAATTATTACTCCAACCAGTACAAGTTTCCAAGAGTATGAAGTGTTTTTTGCAAACACAACTTTAACCGGAACAGGTAACTTTATCGCTTTCAAGCATGTTACTAACTCTGCATCTTATTATTATTGGTTGGACAATGTTGTAGTCGATCTCATTCCTCCCTGTCCTAAACCCTCAGGTTTAACAGTGGTTTCCGCCGAAACAGATCAATTGGAGATAGGATGGTTAGAAAGTGGTACTGCTACCAGCTGGACTTTTGAGTATAAAAATGTAGCAGATACAGCTTGGATAGTGGAGTACGTTTATAATAATCCTCACACAATTTATAATCTGGATCCTTCAACTTTCTATGAAATTAGAATAAAGTCGGATTGTGGAACTGAGGATAGTGAATATTCTGATGTATTTACTGCTATGACCGCTTGTGGGGCAATTGAAACTTTGCCATGGAGTGATAGTTTTGATACTTATGGTACAGGTACCTCGGTTTTCCCACCCTGCTGGACAAGAAATACAACCTACGCTGACAGACCATACGTACATGGAACTACTTACTATTCAGCTCCGGGATCGCTCTATTTTTATGCGGGTACCTCCGGAACCTATAATATTGCAGCCACACCCGAGTTTGATGCATCTATTCCCATTAATACGCTACATGCCACATTTATGTACAGAACATATACTGCCACTGATACACTTTTTATTGGTGTGATGACAGATCCTACCGATGCTTCCACCTTTGACGAAGTAGCTTACCTTACAAATAACTCTACAGGAACATGGTATGCAAAGGAGGTTTTCTTTGCCAACTATACAGGAACCGGGCAATATATTGCATTTAAGATTCGCTATAGTTCTCCCAATACGTACGCTTATATTGATGATTTAACTGTAGACCTCATTCCTTCTTGTCCTAGCCCTACACTATTAACGTTGGTTAATGCTGAGACAGATGAGTTGGAAGTGGGTTGGCAAGAGAATGGTACTGCCACAAGTTGGATTGTTGAATATAAAAAAGCATCAGAAGAAATTTGGACTGAGGAGTTAGCATTTACCAATCCTCATACAATTCAAAATTTGGAAGCTTCAACTACATACATGATTCGTGTTAAGGCGGATTGTGGCTTTGAGGAGAGTGATTATTCTTCAGTATTGAATGCTATGACTGCTTGTGGGTCCATTAGTACTTTACCATGGAGTGACTATTTTGATACTTACGGTACAGGTACTTCGGTTTTCCCACCTTGTTGGACCAGAACATCAACTCAGACTGACAGACCTTATGTAAGCAGCACTTATTATATCTCCTCTCCCGGGTCGCTCTATTTCTATGCCGGTACCGGTAATTATAATATTGCAGCTACACCTGAGTTTGATGCGTCTATTGCTATCAATACACTACAGGCTATCTTTATGTATAGAACTACATACAGCACTGATACACTCTTTATAGGTGTGATGACAGATCCTACAAATGCTTCCACTTTTGAACAGGTGACTTTTGTTACCAATGCCTCTACCGGAACATGGTATGAAAAAGAGGTTTCCTTCGCAAACTATCAAGGAACCGGGCAGTATATTGCGTTTATGATTCGCTATAATACTTCAGCTGCATATGCTTATATTGATAATTTGGATATCGATCTCTACTCCAGTTGTGCCAGACCGACTCAAATACATTTGGTTTCAGCGACTACAGATGAGTTGGAGATAGGTTGGACAGAAAATGGTACTGCTACAAGTTGGATTGTTGAATACAAAAAAGTAACGGATAACGTTTGGGAGGAAGAAACAGCATATATTAATCCTTATACTATTTCGAATCTGGATCCTCAAACAGACTACATGGTTCGCGTTAAGGCAGATTGTGGAACTGAGACCAGTACACTTCCACAAACTATTATTGCTTCTACCGCTTGTTTGCCTGTTGGAACATTTCCATGGTCAGAGAGTTTTGATACTTATGGTACAACAGCGGGTACATTCCCACCATGCTGGTATAGACCGGTTCTGAATACTTCAACACCATATCCTTCTATTGTAACTGTAAATAATACTCCTCCGGGAAGCTTGAGATTCCAGTCAGCTTCTGCTTCACAACCCACTTATGCCATTACACCACAAATGGATGCTGATATCAATACGCTTATGATTACATTCCAATTGAGAGCTGAGAGTGCAAGTAGCTCAGGGGTTATGCATGTGGGTGTGATGTCCAATCCTTACGATCTAACTACTTTTGAATTGGTTCAAATTATCACTCCAACCAATACAAGTTTCCAAGAGTATGAAGTGATGTTCTCAAATACAACTTTAACCGGAACAGGTAATTATATTGCTTTCAAACATGTTACTAATTCTTCAGCTTATTACTATTGGTTGGATGATGTTGTGGTTGAATTCATGCCTGATTGTCCCAGACCTACAGATTTAACAGTAGTTTCTATTGCAAGTGATCAGGTAGAAGTGGGATGGACAGAAAATGGTACTGCTACAAGTTGGGTTGTTGAGTATAAAGAAGCAACGGCAACTACTTGGCAAGTGGAGAATGCTTATGCCAATCCTCATACAATTATGAATTTGAATGCGTCAACAAATTATGAAATTCGAGTTAAAGCAGATTGTGGAACTGAAGATAGCGATTATTCAGTACCATTGACTGTTACTACTTCTTGTCTTGCTGTTGATTCGTTCCCCTACACTGAGAATTTTGATACATATGGTACAACAACAGGAACATTCCCAACTTGTTGGTTTAGACCGGTTCTCAATACTTCAACACCTTATCCTTCTATAGTAACTGCATATTCAGTTAGTTCTCCTGCAAGCTTAAGATTCCAATCTGCTTCAGCAACAGTACCAACTTACGCTATTACGCCACAATTGGATGCTGATATCAATACGTTAATGGTTACATTCCAATTGAAAGCTGAAAGCGTAACCAATTCAGGAGTTATGCACGTGGGTGTGATGTCCAATCCTTATGATCTAACTACTTTTGAATTAGTGCAAATTATTACTCCAACCGGTACAAGTTTTGAAGAGCATGAAGTGATGTTTTCAAATACAACTTTAACAGGAACAGGAAACTATATCGCTTTCAAACATGTTACCAACTCTTCAATCTACTATTATTGGTTGGATGATGTTGTGGTTGACCTCATTCCTTCTTGTCCAAGACCGGCAGACTTAACATCCTCTAACGTAACACAAACTTCGTTGGATTTAGGTTGGGTTGAGTATGGTACGGCTACCGCTTGGGAAGTAGAATATGGTGCGACAGGTTTCACTCAAGGTACCGGTACTATCCTTGCTGTTGCAACTAATCCTGTTTCAATTACCGGATTAACAGAATCAACATGTTACGATTTTTATGTAAGATCTGTTTGTGCTCCGGGAGATGAAAGTGATTGGTCTAACATGGCAACATTCTGTACTTCTCAAACTCCCGTTAATGTACCGTTTACGATTGACTTTGAAACTGCATCAGGATTTACTTTTGCAAATAACACTTCCGGAAATAATTGGCACGTAGGTAATGCAGCGGATGTGAATAATACAACCGGTGGCAGCAATGGATTGTACATCTCTAACGATAATGGAGTTACCAATGCATATTCTAACACATCATGTGTAGTTTGGGCGTTTAGAGATATCTATTTCACTCCTTCTACAGATGATTATACTTTAACCTTTGACTGGAAGTGCCGTGGTGAAAGTTCATTTGATTACTTTAATGTGTATATTGGGGTACCTGTTATGCCTGTTGCGAGTACCAGCAGTACTATTATAGCACCTGCCGGTGCAACTACGTTGGGTACCATACTCAACCAGCAGACTACATGGCAGAGTGAAACTTATACTTTATCGGCAACTACTTATTCCGGTCAAACAATGAGACTCTATTTTGGTTGGAGAAATGATAGTTCTGTATCTAACCAACCACCTGCAGCAATTGATAATATTGAAATTACCGGTCCTGAAGTTTGCTTACCACCAACTAACCTGGCTATTTCCAATATCAGTGCAACCGGTGCTACAGCTACCTGGGGCGGCACTGCAGCTTCATGGGTGTTTGAGTATAAAACAGCAGCAGCTACTACCTGGACAACTCAAGCAGTAACTACTGCAACTTACACCATGACCGGTTTACAACCTTCTACTGCGTACGAGACAAGGGTTAAAGCTATCTGTGATGATGGAGAAGTGAGTGATTATTCTTCTGTTGTTTCTTTCACAACTTCGGCTACACCTTGTGTTACTCCAACTAACTTACAGGTAACTAATATTACAGACCAGTCTGCATTGGCAACCTGGACTGCCGGAGGAACTGAAACCTCATGGCAAGTGGATTATAAGTTGGTATCTTCATCTAACTGGACAACCGGTACAGCTACTACAACCTCATTTGCGATGACCGGATTACAAAGTAACTCCAACTATCATGTGAGAGTGAAGGCAATCTGTACAACAGGTGAGAGTGCATTTACTGAACCGGTTCCATTTACAACTGCCGGTACTACTACATACACTATTACTGCTACAGCAGGTCCTCACGGAACGATCACTCCATCCGGTGATGTTACTGTTAATGAGGGTGGATCTCAAACCTTCACTTTCACTCCGGAAGCAGGCTATCGAATTGATGTTGTGTTAGTGGACAATGTGCCACAAGTACCTGTTCCTGAATCTTATACATTTGAGAATATTCAAGCAAATCACACTATCCACGTCGATTTCGCTGAAGGTATTGCTGAGAATGAGTTGTCACAATATGTAACACTCTATCCTAACCCAACCCAATCTCTCATTGACTTGAAGCTTGATAGAGATTACTTGGGAACAACTGAGTGTCGTATTTATGATATGTATGGCAAGTTAATGCGCATTATGCCAATTGAAGAAGAGATCACAACAATTGATGTGAGCGATTTCGCAACAGGTGTTTACTTTGTACGCTTGACAACAGAACAAGGTCAGGTATCTAAACGTTTTGTTAAAAAATAACCTTGTAGAGACGTTGCATGCAACCTCTTTACAATTGAATAATGCAAAGGGCTGTTTCATCACGAAATGGCCCTTTTTTTGAAGGCGGAAGGCGGAATGAAAACTCGAAAGGCGAAAGTTTTTAAATTGGGCTACTCGGGGCGCGACTACTACTCGTGTAACCCACTACTCGGTTCATAATTTGAAGTCGCACCCCGAGTGAACCTTCTACCTTGTAAAACCGTAATTCGTAATTCGTAATTCATTCCGCCTTCCGCCTTCCGCCTTCCGCCTTCCGCCTTCACAAAGTTTTTCTCAAAATGATAACATTCCAGAGTGGGGAAATAAATTTGCAAAAAGGGAGGTCTTGTCTGCCCCCTTTTTTTATTTTTTTCATAAAAAATAACTGTACTTTAAAAAAAAAATAGTACATTCGCCGTTTGAAGTGTATACGATACAGGAGAAACTATATTTCAATAAAAAATAATACAGTTATGAAAAAAATCTTATTTTTTTTGATGTCAGTTTTGATGTCATTTCAGCTTTTTTCACAGGCTGAATTTCAGGTTGGAAGTGGAACAACAACCTGGTATGATCCGCTGCCAGGCTATTATGGCTGGAACAGAAGTGCCTATTTGTACAAGGCAGATGAAATCAATGTCAATGGTACGATCTCAGCCATTGCTTTCGAAATATCAAGTGCATCCAGTGGAAACAATGCTAAGATGAAAATCTATTTGGTGGAAACATCGATGACTGCTATGCCCGCGCTTTCTGCAACCAATTGGAATGCACTAAAAACAGGAGCTACCCAAGTGTATGAAAATAATGCTTTGGCTTCCTCTCCGACCGGGTGGAAAACTTTTACGTTTGATACACCATTTACCTATTCAGGAACCAGCAACTTGATGGTGTTGATAGAGGGAGAAGGTTGTACTACCACAGGAGGTTGTCGTACTGACTGTTATAACCATGATGCTCTCGCTACGCACTGGTATAGACGTACAGATTCATCAGCTCCGGATGATAATGCTCCTTCTACGAGTGCAACAGGGCAGGAAGGTAAACGAGCCAATATTAAGTTTACGATTACGCCTCCCGCAGGTTTTTGCTATCCCCCTTCTAACTTAGCTGTAAGCAATCTCATGTCAACTTCTGCTGACCTTACCTGGACAACTCATACTTCAGGAAACTATTGGGAAGTGCAGTATAAGGAAAGCAGTGATACAGTATGGAGTTCTGAACAAATTACATATTTGGGTCAATATTCACTAACCAATTTGGATCCCCAAACAACTTATGACTTTAGAGTAAAATCAATATGTGCCAATGACATCAGTGGATGGGCTACGATTTCTTTCACTACGGCTTGTCCGGAAATAACTACATTACCCTGGACAGATAGTTTTGATACTTATGGTACAGGGACTACGGTTTTTCCACCTTGCTGGACAAGGACAACAACTTATGCCAATAGACCTTATGTAAATAGTACAAACTATTCAGCTCCCGGTTCACTCTATTTTTATGCCGGATCCGGCACTTATAATATTGCAGCTACACCGATGTTTGATGTGTCTATTCCTATCAATACACTACAAGCCACTTTTATGTATAGAACTACCTATTCTACCGATACACTCTTTATAGGTGTGATGACCGATCCTACGGATGCTACTACTTTTGAACAGGTAGCTTATGTTACAAATAGCTCTACTGCAGCATGGTATCCAAAAGAAGTTTTCTTTACAAACTATACAGGACAAGGGCAATATATAGCATTTATGATTCGCTATCACACTTCTACTGTATATGGCTATATTGATGATTTGAGCATAGATCTTATTCCTTCTTGTCCTAAACCATCAAATATAACCGTGGTTTCTGCTGAAACAGATCAATTAGAGATTGGGTGGCAAGAAAACGGTTCTGCTATAAGTTGGACTTTTGAGTATAAAAAAGTAACAGAAACAGATTGGACAGTGGAAAATGCTTTTGCTAATCCTCATACAATCTACAACCTGGAGACTGCAACTCCTTACGTGATTCGTATCAAGTCGGATTGTAGCGGTGAAGAGAGTGATTATTCAGACGAGACTACCGTTATGACTGCTTGTGGACAAATTGCAACTTTGCCATGGAGTGAAAGTTTTGACCTTTATGGTACAGGAAGTGGAACTTTTCCACCTTGTTGGAGTAAAATATCCACTAATAGCTATCCTAATATATCAACTAGCTATAAAGTTTCATCTCCCGGGGCATTGTATATGTATGCTGCCTTAGGTGCATATAACTTTGCTATAACACCCGAGTTTGCTTCTTCCATTGAAATCAATACTTTAACTGCGTATTTTCAGTTGTATAAAACAGCAGCTTTGTATACTATTGAAGTGGGAGTTATTTCAGATCCTCAAGATATGACAACTTATGTACCCATAGACACTGTTTCCCCAACAGCTGCTTCTACTTGGCAGTTGATTTCAGTAGATTTTGCAAGCTATACCGGTACAGCTAAATATATTGCTTTTAGAATTCATGGGGAGGTAAATGCTAACGGGATGTATATAGATGACTTCTGGGTTGGACTTACACCGAGTTGTAATATTCCAACCGACCTGACAAGTATTGGCGCAGGTCTGACAGAAAATAGCATAACAATAGATTGGGATGGAGCGGATGACGCCAATGTCCTTTCCTGGAATGTGATCTATAAACCGATAGATGCTTTAGAGTGGCAAACGGTGGTAGCACACAATCACCCTTATACTATAACAGGTCTGGAACCTAATCAGGTGTACAAAATAATGATATCTGCAAACTGTTTGACAGGTGAAACTACATACCCTTCAAGTACAATCAATGTGGGTATGCCTTGTGTGTCAATTAATACATTCCCGTGGAGTGAAGGATTTGAAGGGGCCTGGTTTGTAGCTTATGGATTGAATACAGGTACACACCCATGGTGCTGGACAAATATTAATGGAGGAACACAATCCGGAGGAGTATGGCGTAAAACAACCTCTTCCAGCTACGTTCGTACCGGAACCGGTGCATTGCAAATGTATAGTGGTTCTACTTCTGCCGGACTTCAAGGGGACTGGTTTATTACTCCGGTACTTTCATTAACCGGAAATGAACAGTTTAGCTTCTGGGCTAAAGGATATTCTACTTATACAGATATCCTTTCGGTTAAGATTTTTGATGCTTCATTGGGTGCTGTGAGTACAGAATCGGATACAACCAATTTTGTTGACTTGATACCTAATACTGTTATTCCTGCTACTGAATGGACACTATATGAATTGAGTTTGAGTCAATATGTTGGAGAATATCAAATCGCTTTTGTAAGAAATACAACGGGAGGATATTACTTAAATATTGATGATGTTTTGATTGAACCTATTGGTGATTGTGCAAGACCTACCAGTGTTTCAGTGATTGACGTTACCCCCTATAGTGCGGAGATCGATTTTCTACCTGCGAGTTCAGCCTCATCCGCTTGGTATCTCTATTATAAACCACAATCCTCAACTGATTGGGATTCAGTCTATATTAATACCTATCCTTATACCTTGGAAGGATTAACTCCGAATCAAACCTATGAGTTTTACTTAAGAACTGATTGTGGTGCTGATCTTTCAGATCCAACAGTGATTTTGTCTTTTACAACAGAGTGTCTGCCTATTGAAACCTTCCCATGGACTGAGGGCTTTGAAGACTTAACAGCAGCCTCAACTTTACCTGATTGTTGGGCAGCTACCAGATTTGGAACTTATACCAATACGCAAATTGTAGATTATAACTCCTATAATAGAAATGCTCGTACCGGAACGGCAGCTGCCTACTTTAGATATGGTAGTGATGATCATTTCTTTACTCCCGGGTTCCAATTGCAAGCCGGTGTTGCTTATGAGTTCTCTTTCTGGTATGTTACTGATGGTCTTACCGGATGGAACACTTTGGAAGCAGGAGTTTATTCAGCTCAAAATGCGTCTGCTTTATTGCAAACTGTAATTAGTGCACCTACATTATCCAATACTACATATCAGGAACTTAGTGCTTTCTTCACTCCTGAAGCGGATGGAGTTTATTATTTTGGACTTTATTGTCAAGCGTCTACTTCACCATGGTACATAACTCTTGATGATTTTTCATTTGGTCTGGCTCCTGAATGTTTACCTGTTACTCAGCTTCAGGTTTCTGATATTGCGGCCAGCTCTGCCTATTTAACCTGGACTACAGCAGGAACTCCTGATTATTATTCTATTGAAATAGAGGATCTATCTACTAATACAACGGTAAATGAAACCAGTAATGATCCCTATTTTATTTTAACCGGGTTGAATGAGTTAACAGACTATTCAGTTTCAGTACAGCCAATGTGTAGTGGTATTGAAGGTGTGGGGCAGACTATTCAATTCAGAACAACTTGTTTTGAAGGAGGAGATATTATTGTTGGAACTCCCGATGCAACAACCAATACAAATGGACAATATTTACCAACCTATACATACTATAATTATTCATTAACAGAGCAGATTTTTGATGCTGCTGAATTGACAGATCTAGGTGACTCTATTTATGGATTGGCTTTCCAATATTTCTTTAATACTGCAATAACCAGAGATATAGAAATTTATTTGGGACATACGGAAAAAACAACCTTTACCGGAGTTACCGATTTTGTTCCGGCTTCATCTTTAACCATGGTTTACCAGGGTCCTGCCGCATGGGTTAATACTAATGAAGACTATTGGGTAGAGTTTAATTTCACAAACCCATTTGCTTATGATTCTGACAGTAATTTAGTTGTTGTAGTAAGAGATATGTCAGGTTCTTATACCTCATCTTCATCGAAGTTTAGAACACATGCAACCTTAGGTACCAAAGCGATCTATTTTTATCAAGATGGCTCGCCTATAAATATTGCAGCTCCAATTGCATCATATGATGGTGTAGTTATAAATCGAAATAATATTAAATTTATGGGTGGATGTAATCCGTTTACCTGTGCTCAACCTAATATTATTCTTACTGATGTTGATGTAACTTCAGCAAGTATGATTATTGTCCCCGGTATGAATGAAACATCTTGGGAAGGAGAGTTTAGGGAAGTATCAGAGACTGATTGGACTACTTTGGGTACAATTTCCAATACTAACTATATTTTGGATAATTTAACTGCCAATACAACTTATCAATTGAGATTACGTACAGATTGTGGCGGAGGAGATTACAGTAACTGGAAAACCATTTTATTTACTACGCTTTGTGGTGATCTTGAACAATTACCTTTTGTTGAAAATTTTGATACTTATCCTTCGGGATCCAGCTCTATACCTGATTGTTGGACCAGGCTATCGACACAAGGGGACTATCCTTACATTTCTGCTGCCAATTCAATATCTACCCCCAATAGTGTTTATTTTTATTCCACAGGAACCAATCATTCTACATTGATCCTACCTCCTGTAAGTGAAAATATAGACGTTACTACGCTACAATTGCTGTTCTGGGCAAGAGTTGCAACACAAGGATATCAATTAGAAGTAGGAGTGATGACCGATCCAACGGATATTAATACTTTTACTCTGGTGGGAACAGCTGCACCTTCACTGACCAATACCCACCAGGAGTTTGAAATTAACTTCGATACTTATGTGGGAACAGGACGATATATAGCGATTCGTACAAATGGTGCCAGCACTGTATATATGGATGATTTAATGTTAAGAGAAATACCAAACTGTGTCAGACCGGCTAACATTACTTTTTCCGGTATTACACAGAATGGAGCAACTGTATCCTGGAGTTCGACTACTACAGCAATGAGTTATGAAATTGTTTACGGTTTGACCGGATTTGACCCTGAAAATGAGACTCCTCAGGCAGTTAACGATACTTTTGTAGAACTTACCGGACTAACCGCTAATACAGTATATGAAGTTTATGTTCGTTCTGTTTGTTCGGATGGAAGCAATAGTGAATGGACAGCTATGACCTTCTTCCGTACAGCGTGTGGTGTGATTAGCTCTTTACCTTGGTCCGATAGTTTTGACTCTTATGGTACAGGTACCACAGTGTTCCCTGTTTGCTGGACAAGAACTACAACTCAAAGTAATAGACCTTACATACATGCTTCTACTTATTATTCAGCTCCAGGAGCACTCTATTTCTATGCTCCTGCCGGCACCTATAATATCGCAGCTACACCTGAGTTTGACGCATCTCTTTCTGTCAATACTTTCCTACTTAGTTTTATGTATAGAAGCTCCTATACTACTGATACTCTGTTTGTTGGTGTGATGACAGATCCTACAGATGCTTCTACTTTTGAACAAGTGGCAGCTATCACAAATAGCTCTATCTCAACCTGGTTCCCGAAAGAGGTTTTCTTTAATAACTATACAGGAAACGGAAAATATATTGCGTTTTTGGCTCGATATGGAGGAACTTCTGCTACGTATGGTTATATCGATAATGTGGTTATAGATGCTATCCCATCCTGTCCAAGACCATCAGGTTTATCTGTTACCAACGTAACACAAACTTCAGTGGATTTGAGTTGGCTTGAGAATGGTACATCTACCTCTTGGGAAATTGAGTATGGTGCATTGGGCTTTACTCAAGGTACCGGAACTATTCTTCCGGTTACTACTAATCCCGCTGCAATCACCGGATTAACCGCATCAACTTGTTACGACATCTATGTGAGAGCTGTTTGTGCTCCGGGAGATGAAAGTGATTGGTCTGATAAACTCTCTTTCTGTACCAATCAAATTCCTGTTGACGTACCGTTCATGATTGATTTTGAAACCCCATCGGGATTTACCTTCGCAAACAATCCTACCGGAAACAATTGGTACATCGGTAGTGCAGATAGTGTAAATAATACAACCGGTGGTAGCCATGGATTGTATATTTCTAATGATAATGGAGCTACAAATGCATATACCATTACCTCTGCAACTGTAGTTTGGGCGTATAGAGATGTCTATTTTGCTCCTTCGACAGCTGATTATACTTTAACCTTTGACTGGAAGTGTGATGGTGAAAAACTCTCTACAACCGCTTATGACTACATGAATGTCTATATTGGTGATCCTGTTATGCCTGTTTCTGCTACCAGCAGTACAATTCCGGTACCTGCCGGTGCTGTAGAATTGGGAATAAAGATGAATAAACAGCTCACATGGCAAGATACATCGTTTACCTTATCCTCAGCTGATTACTCAGGTCAAACTAAGAGACTCTATTTCTGCTGGAGAAATGATGGTTCCGGTGGAACTCAACCTCCCGTAGCAGTTGATAATATCGAAATTACCAGTACCGGTATTGTGGATTGCCTGGCACCAACTAACCTGGCTGTTTCCAATATTACCTCAGACGGTGCTACAGCTACCTGGACAGCCGGAGGAACTGAAACTTCATGGGTATTTGAATATAAAACAGTAGCAGCTACTACCTGGACAACTCAAAATGTAACTACTGCGACTTATACCATGACCGGATTACAACCTTCTACTCAATATGAAACAAGGGTGAAAGCGATTTGTGATGCCGGAGATGAGAGCGATTATACTGCTATAGTTACCTTTACCACTGAGGCTACACCTTGTGTAACTCCAACCAACTTACAGGTGACTAATATCACAGATCAGTCTGCAGTAGCTACCTGGACAGCCGGAGGAACTGAGACTTCATGGCAAGTGGATTACAAGTTGGTATCGGCTACTAACTGGACAACAGCTACGGCTAATACAACCTCATTTACAATGACCGGATTACAAAGTAATTCAAACTATCATGTGAGAGTAAAAGCGATCTGTGCAGACGAAGAGAGTGCGTTTACCGAACCGGTTCCTTTCACAACTGCCGGTACTACTACATACACTATTACTGCTACAGCAGGTCCTCATGGAACAATCACTCCATCCGGTGATGTTACTGTTAATGAGGGTGGATCTCAAACCTTCACTTTCACTCCGGAAGCAGGCTATCGAATTGATGTTGTGTTGGTAGATGGTGCGCCACAAGTACCTGTTCCTGAATCCTATACATTTGAGAATATTCAAGCAAATCACACTATCCACGTCGATTTTGCTGAAGGTATTGCCGAGAATGAATTATCGCAATATGTAACACTCTATCCTAACCCAACCCAATCTCTCATTGACTTGAAGTTAGACAGAGATTACTTGGGAACAACTGAGTGTCGTATCTATGATATGTATGGTAAGTTAATGCGTATTATGCCCATTGAGGAAGAGATCACAACAATTGATGTGAGCGATTTCGCAGCAGGTGTTTACTTTGTACGCTTAACTACTGAACAAGGTCAGGTATCTAAACGCTTTGTAAAAAAATAAGGCAGTAGAGACGTTGCATGCAACCTCTTTACAATTGAATAATGCAAAGGGCTGTTTCATCACGAAATGGCCCTTTTTTGAAGGCGGAAGGCGGAGGGCGGAAGGTGGAATGAAATGTCGAAAGTCGAAATATTTTGAAGTGATAATGCAACTAGATGAAAATTAATCAAATAAATCTAATTTCTAAATTTCCGCAATCCGAAATCCGCAATCCGAAATCTTCTTCTTCCTTCTTCCTTCTTATTTCTAACTTCAAATAATGGGGGGCAGGATGGGTATTTCACCTTTGTTATTTCAACTCCCCTCCTCGGGAAGGAGGGGTGCCCGAAGGGCGGGGTGGTTATTCCCGCTTTGGAAAATTACGGGATTATAAATTTTTGATCGCAAACGGTTGAGAGACGCAAAGCATTGCGTCTCTACAGCCATGTTCAATTTTAATTTAACCCCCGTAATTCGTAATTGATTCCGCCTTCCGCCTTCCGACTTTCGCCTTCACAAGGTTTTTCTCAAAATGATAACATTCCAGAGTGGGGTAGTGGAATAACACAAGAGATACCTCAAATCCTGCCCCCCTTTTTTTATTATTTCAAAAAAAGAAAAGTTATAAAATGCAAATTCTCAGAGAATTTTGAGACCAAATATTTTTTTTTTACAATTTTGAAAAAAAATTGGATTTTTAAAAAAAATAATAGTATATTCGCCCTTTGAAGTTTAAGATAAAAAAGGCAAAATTATATATCAATTAAAAAAACGAGTTATGAAAAGATTTTTACTAATTTTGATGTCAATTTTGATGTCATTTCAGTTTTTAGCAAAAGCTGAAGTTCCTATTGGACACGGAATAACCGATCTTTCGGCTACCAATTCCGTGACCGTATCTACGTTTCCCTGGACTGAGAATTTTGATACCTACAGTTCAGGAACATTTCCTACTGACTGGTACAGACCGGTGATACACAATTCTTATCCTTCTGTAGTAACTGCATATTCAGTTAGTCCTCCTGCGAGTTTGAGATTTGAATCACCTTCCGCAACAGAACCAACTTATGCTATTACACCACAAATGGATGCGGATATCCATTCCTTAATGGTTACATTTCAATTGAAGGCTGAATATATGCCCTACTCAGGATCTATGCATGTAGGTGTAATGTCTGATCCTAACGATACATCAACATTTGAATTGGTTCAGATTATTACTCCAACCAGCACAAGTTTTATTGAGTATGAAGTGTTTTTTTCAAATACAACTTTAACCGGAACAGGGAATCATATTGCCTTTAAACATGTTACCAATAATTCAATCTACTATTACTGGTTGGATGATGTTGAGGTGGACTACATCCCTACTTGTCCTAAACCAACAAATTTAAATGTGGTTTCGAGCGGAACAGATCAATTAGAGATAGGATGGCAAGAGAATGGTACTGCTACGAGTTGGATCGTTGAGCACAGAACATTAACCGATACGAACTGGATAGTGGAAACCGCTTCTATTAATCCCTACACAATTTCTAACCTGGATCCTCAAACTGTATATATGATTAGGGTTCAATCCAATTGTGGTACCGAAGTGAGTGATTATTCACCAATATTATATGCAATGACCGACTGTGTACCCATTTCCACTATACCATGGAGTGATTATTTTGACACTTATGGCACAGGAACCTCGGTTTTCCCTCCATGTTGGACAAGAAATACAACTTATACAGACAGACCTTATGTGAGTGGTACTCACTACTCAGCTCCCGGATCGCTTTATTTTTATGCAGGTACATCCGGTACTTACAATATTGCAGCTACACCTGAGTTTGACGTATCTATTCCTATTAATACCTTGCAAGCAATATTCAAATATAGAACTGTTTACGCTACCGATACACTCTTTGTTGGTGTAATGACGGATCCTACCGATGCTACAACTTTTGAACAGATAGCTTTTGTTACCAATCCAACTACCGGTACATGGTATGAAAAAGAGGTTTCCTTTAATAATTACACAGGAACAGGACAATATATAGCTTTTAAGGTCCACTATAGTTCTACTTATATGTACGCTTATCTTGATAATTTAGAAATTGATCTCTATTCTACTTGTGTAAGACCTACTCAAGTACAAGTGGTTTCAGCCACAACAGATGAGTTGGAAATAGGTTGGACTGAAAATGGTACAGCTACGAATTGGGTTGTTGAATATAGAAAAGTAACGGAAACTGTTTGGAGTCAAGATTTGGCATATACTAATCCGCATACACTTGCGAATTTGGAGCCGGGAACACATTATTGGGTTCGTGTTAAGGCAGATTGTGGGGGTGTGTTGAGTTCACATCCACAAACTATTGTTGCGACTACCGATTGTTTGCCTGTTGAAACCATTCCATGGATGGAAAGTTTCGAAAATCTACCGGCAGCCAATTACTTACCTCCTTGTTGGGCAGCTACGAACTTTGGGGGCACTAGCGGTTATACCAATACGCAAAATATGAACTATACTTCTTACAATAGATTTGCTCATACCGGATTAGGGGCTGCTTACTTCAGATACGGCTGTAATGACCGTTTCTTTACCCCGGGTATTCAACTGCAAGCCGGTGTTTCTTATGAGTTCTCCTTCTGGTATATTACCGATGGATTAAGCGGATGGCAAACTTTAGAGTCGGGAGTCTATTCATCTCAAACTCCATCTGCTTTGCTGCATACTATAGCCTCTGCAATTACATTGAACAATACTACCTATCAACAGTTGACCGGCTACTTTACTCCCACAGCTGATGGAGTGTATTATTTTGGAGTCTATTGTCAATCCAGTACATCGCCTTACTTTATAACTATTGATGATTTTTCAGTAGATTTGGCTCCGGATTGCTTACCGCTAACACAACTTCAGGTTTCTAATATTACGGGAAGCTCTGCTTATCTAACATGGGCTCCTGCAGGAACTCCCGATTATTTTGCTATTGAGGTTGAGGATCTATCCACACAGGCAGTAACTAATTTAACAACCAATAATTATGACTACATATTGACCGGGTTGAATGAAATGACTGACTATTCCGTTACTGTATATCCTGTATGTAGTGGACAGGCAGCTAATGGAGAGACCATTCAATTCAGCACAGTTTGTTTTGAAGGAGGAGAAATTATTGTTGGAACCCCCAATGCAACTACCAGTTCCAGTGGACAATATTTGCCGACATACACATACTATAATTATTCATTGACAGAACAGATTTATGATGCTGCTGATTTGTCAGGTGTTGGAGACACTATTTATGGATTGGCCTTCCAATATTTTTTCGCTACTAATATAACCAGGAATATAGAAATCTATTTGGGGCATACTAATAAATCAACCTTTAGTGGAGTTTCTGATGCTGTTCCGGGGTCATCCTTAACTATGGTTTACCAAGGTAATGTTACATGGACTAATACCAATATGGATTATTGGATGGAGTTTAATTTTACCACTCCATTTGCTTATGATTCTGATAGTAATCTGGTGGTTGTAGTTAGAGATATAACAGGTTCTTATACTTCATCTTCAGAGAAGTTTAGAACGCATTCAACATCAGGAACCAAAGCAATCTACTTCTATCAAGATAGTGGTGGAGCTATTCCTATCACATCTCCATATGCATCTAGCAGTAGTTCTACTACCAACCGAAACAATATCAAATTTATGGGTGATTGTCTTCAGGTTACCTGTGTTAAACCTAATATCATCCTCACCAATGTTGATGTAACTTCAGCAACCATGACCATTGTTCCCGGTATGTATGAAAGTTCCTGGGAAGGGGAGTATAAGGAAGATACTGAAACCTCCTGGACTTCATTGGGTATGATTACCGTTGACAATTACATGTTGGATAATTTAACTGCCAATACGACTTACCAGTTTAGATTGCGTTCAGATTGTGGCGGTGGGGATTATAGTAGTTGGAAAATGATTTCATTTACTACAGAATGTGGCGCTATTGATCAATTGCCTTTTGTCGATAATTTTGATACTTATGGTACAGGTACCACAATTTTCCCAACTTGCTGGACAAGAACAACAACTGTTACTGACAGACCTAATATATCTACCACTAACTTTTCATCTCCCGGATCACTCTATTTTTACGCGGGTAGCTCCGGATCCTATAATATTGCAGCTACACCCGAGTTTGATGAGTCTATTCCTGTCAATACGCTTTATGCAACCTTTAAGTATTATGCCTCTTATAGTACAGACTCCCTCTTTATAGGCGTGATGACAGATCCTTCCAATGCTGCTACTTTCCAACAGGTAGCTTACGTTACAAATAGTTCTACAGGAACATGGTATGATAAAGAGGTTTACTTTACCAACTATCAAGGAACCGGACAATATATTGCATTTATGGCACGCTACGGTTCTACCTATGTTTACGGTTATCTTGATAATGTAACTATAGATCTTGCTCCTACTTGTCCTAAACCTACAATGTTAGCAGCGGTTTCTGTGGATGAAAATGAAATAGAAATCGAGTGGCAAGAAAATGGTGATGCTACCGCGTGGACTGTTGAATACAAAAAAGCGTCAGATTATACCTGGACTGAGGAGTTAGTTTACACCACTCCTTCTTATACAATTCAGAATCTGGATCCCTCAACTACATATATGATTCGTATTAAGTCAGATTGTGGTGGTGAAGAGAGTGAGTATTCTGCGGTGTTGAATGTTATGACTGCTTGTGGGTCAATTACTACATTACCATGGAGTGATTATTTTGACACTTATGGCACAGGTACTTCAGTATTTCCACCCTGCTGGACAAGAACAACCACTTACGCCAACAGGCCTTATGTAAACAGTACTAATTATTCACCTCCCGGATCACTTTATTTTTATGCGGGAACATCTGGAACCTATAATATTGCAGCTACACCAGAGTTTGACGTATCTATTCCTATTAACACTTTGGAAGCCTTCTTTAGATATAGAACTTCTAATAGTACTGATACACTCTTTATAGGTGTGATGACAGATCCTACCAATGCTTCTACTTTTGAACAGGTGGCTTTTGTTACTAATCCCTCTACTTCAACATGGTATGAGAAGTCGGTTTCATTTGCTAACTACACAGGAACCGGTCAATATATAGCATTTATGGCTCGTTATAGTTCTACTTATACTTATGGGTATCTTGATAATTTGGATATCGATCTCTACTCTGATTGTGCGAGACCTACTC
Source organism: Bacteroidota bacterium (assembly GCA_029570835.1). Lineage (GTDB taxonomy): Bacteria > Bacteroidota > Bacteroidia > Bacteroidales > WCHB1-69 > UBA5429. The sequence goes on along the minus strand of JAKPTX010000105.1, from coordinate 23,436 downwards.
AGGTACATGTGGTTTCGGCAGCTACAGATGAATTAGAAATAGGTTGGACAGAAAATGGTACTGCTACAAGTTGGATTGTTCAATACAAAAAAGTAACGGATAATACCTGGGAAGAAGATCTTGCTTATACTAATCCTCACACTATTACGAATCTGGATGCTGCAACAGACTATATGGTTCGTGTTAAGGCAGATTGTGGAACTGAGACCAGTACACATCCACAAACTATTATTGCTACTACTGAATGTTTGCCTTTTGAAACACTTCCCTGGACAGAAAGTTTTGAATACTTGACAGTAGCCAATACCTTACCCGCTTGCTGGGATGCTACAAGTCTTGGAAACTATACTTACACTCAAATAACAAATTATAACTCCTATAATAGGAATGCTCGTACCGGAACCGGAGCAGCTTACTTTAGATACAGCTGTAATGACCGTTTCTTTACTCCGGGATTCCAATTGCAAGCCGGTGTTTCTTATGAGTTTTCTTTCTGGTACGTTACCGATGGTTACAGTGGATGGAATACTTTGGAATCAGGAGTTTACTCAGCTCAAAGTGCATCATCCTTAATTAGTACTATAGCTTCTGCACCTACATTGAATAATACTGCATATCAAAAAATGACGGCTTACTTTACTCCTTCAACTGATGGAGTTTACTATTTTGGAGTCTATTGCCAGGCTACCGGGTCACCATATTATTTAACTCTGGATGATTTTTCATTTGATCTGGCTCCTGACTGTTTACCATTGACTCAACTTCAGGTTTCTAATATTGCAGGTAGTTCAGCTTATCTGACATGGGCTCCTGCCGGAACTCCGGATTATTTCTCCATTGAGATTGAAGATCTATCCACTCAGGCAATGGTTTATGAAACAACCAATAACTATTATTTCTTATTGACCGGTTTGAATGAGTTGACTAACTATTCTGTTACCGTATATCCGGTATGTAGTGGACAGGATGGTACCGGAGAGACTGTTCAATTTAGAACAACCTGTTTTGACGGAGGAGATATTATTGTTGGAACTCCAGATGCAACAACCAGTACACATGGAGCCTATTTACCAACATATACTTTCTATAATTATAGTTTGACAGAACAAATTTATGAAGCTGTAGAATTGTCAGGTATCGGTGACTCTATTTATGGATTGGCTTTCCAATATTTCTTCAATACTTCTCTAACCAGGAATATAGAAATTTACTTGGGACATACCAATAAAACAACCTTTACCGGGGTTTCTGATGCTGTTCCGGGTTCATCCTTAACGATGGTTTACCAAGGTAATGTTACATGGGTTAATACCAATCCGGATTATTGGCTAGAGATCAACTTCCCCAGTGCGTTTGCTTATGATTCTGATAGCAACTTAGTTGTAGTAGTTAGAGATATGACAGGCTCTTATACGTCATCAGAAACGAAGTTTAGAACGCACACAACAACAGGAACTAAAGCGATCTATTTCTATCAAGATGGTGGATCTATTTCTCTAACATCTCCTTCTGCATCATCTAGTAGTGCTGTTACAAGTCGAAATAATATTAAATTTATGGGTGAGTGTAATCAGGTTACCTGTGTTAGACCTAATATTATCCTTACCGAACTTGACGTGAATTCAGCAACGATGATGATTGCTCCCGGTTTGTATGAAACTTCCTGGGAAGGGGAGTACAAGGAAGATTCTGAAACTACCTGGACTCCATTGGGTACAATTACCAATACTACCTATTTATTGGACAATTTAGCCGCCAATACAACTTACCAATTCAGATTGCGTTCAGATTGTGGTGGAGGAGATTATAGTAGCTGGAAACTCATTTCATTTACCACACTTTGTGGTGATATTGAACTGTTACCTTTCACCGAGAATTTTGATACTTATCCATCAGGATCTAATTCTATACCTACTTGTTGGACCAGATTATCTACACAAGGAAGCTATCCTTATATCTCAACCAGTTATCCAATATCCAGTCCACAAAGTGCTTATTTCTATTCTTATGGAACTAATCATTCCACATTGATTTTGCCTCCTCTAAGTGAAACTTTAGATATTACTACTCTACAAGTACGCTTCTGGGCAAGAACTGCTACAATGGGACAGCAATTAGAAGTGGGAGTGATGACTGATCCAACGAATATCAATACCTTTACTTTGGTGGGAACAGCTACACCTACATTAACAAATACATACCAAGAGTTTGAAGTAAACTTCCATACTTATACAGGTACAGGACAATATATAGCTCTTCGTGTTAATGGTACTAACACCATATATATGGATAATTTCCTATTGCATGAAGCTCCAAGTTGTATCCGACCAAGCAATATTAGTTTTTCCGGTATTACACAGACTGGAGCAACTGTATCCTGGCTTCCAAGTCCTACAGCGATAAGTTATGAATATGTTTATGGTATTGCCGGAATTAATCCTGATAATGAAACTCCTGTGGCGGTTAACGATACTTTTGCAGAACTTACCGGATTAACAGCTAATACCCATTATGAGGTTTATGTTCGCTCAGTATGTTTGGATGGAAGTACCAGTGAATGGTCAAATATGAACCATTTCTGGTCTGCATGTGATGCTGTTTCTACATTCCCCTGGACAGAAAACTTTGACGTTTATGGTACAGGATCCGGTATATTCCCACCATGCTGGTTTAGACCTGTTCTGAATACTTCAACACCTTATCCTTCTATTGTAAGTGCATATTCGGTTAGTTCACCCGGAAGTTTGAGATTCCAGTCACTTACGTCACAACCAACTTATGCTATCACACCACAATTTAATGTTGATATTAACACATTAATGGTTACATTCCAATTGAAGGCTGAGTATATGCCTTATTCAGGAAATATGGAGGTGGGTGTAATGTCTGATCCGACTAATTTGACAACTTTTGAATTAGTTCACACTATTACTCCTACCCATACAAATTTCGAAGAGTATGAAGTAATGTTTTCAAATACAACCCTAAGCGGAACAGGAAACTATATCGCATTCAGACACGTTTCTAATAATGATGTTTACTATTATTGGTTGGACAATGTCGAAGTTTTCCCTATTCCTTCTTGTCCAAAACCAGCTGATCTAAGTTCTACCAACGTAACACAAACTTCTCTTGATTTAGGTTGGGTTGAGTATGGAACGGCTACTACATGGGAAGTAGAATATGGAGAAACAGGTTTCACTCAAGGTAACGGAACGACTATTACGGTTACTACCAATCCTGCTTCAATTACCGGATTGACTTCATCTACATGTTACGATTTCTACGTAAGATCCGTTTGTGGTCCCGGAGATGAAAGTTACTGGTCTAACAAGGCAACGTACTGTACCTCTCAACAGCCCGTTAATGTGCCATTTATGATTGACTTTGAAACCGCATCAGGATTTACTTTTGCAAATAATGCTACAGGAACAGGTTGGTACACTGGAAGTGCAACAGGAGTGAATAATACGACCGGTGGTAGTAATGGATTGTATGTGTCTAGTGATAACGGAGTTACAAATTCATATACCACAACTTCAACTGTAGTTTGGGCATTTAGAGATATCTATTTTACTCCTTCTACATCTGATTATACTTTAACCTTTGACTGGAAGTGTTATGGTGAGGGTAGCGGTTCATATCCATATGATTACTTTAATGTGTATATTGGTGCTCCTGTTATGCCTGTTGCTAATACTACCGGTACGATTACAGCACCTACCGGTGCTACTGCACTAGGCACTAATCTCAATCAGCAAACTTCATGGTATGCACAAACTTATACCTTATCGTCAGCTACTTACTCAGGTCAAACTATGAGACTTTACTACTGCTGGAGGAATGATGGTTCTGTAGTCAATCTACCCCCTGCAGCGATTGATAATATTGAAATTACCAGTCCCGGTATCAGTGGTTGCTTGCCACCAACTAACCTGGCTATTTCCAATATCAGTGCAAACGGTGCTACAGCTACTTGGGGCGGTACTGCAACTTCATGGGTGTTTGAGTATAAAACTACAGCAGCTACCACTTGGACAGTTCAAAATGTAACTACTGCAACTTATACCATGACCGGTTTACAACCTTCTACTACGTATGAGACAAGGGTTAAAGCGAACTGTGCTGACGGTACAGTAAGTGCTTATTCTTCTATTGTTACGTTCACTACTTCTGCGACACCTTGTGTAACTCCAACTAATCTTCAGGTTATTAATATAACAGATCAGTCTGCATTAGCTACCTGGACAGCCGGAGGAAATGAGACTTCATGGCAAGTGGATTACAAGTTGGTATCTTCTACTAACTGGACAACCGGTACAGCTACTACAACCTCATTTGCGATGACAGGATTACAAAGTAACTCCAACTATCATGTAAGAGTGAAAGCAATCTGTACAAATGGTGAGAGTGCATTTACTGAGCCTGTTCCATTTACAACCGGTGGTAGTGCAACATACACTATTACTGCTACTGCAGGTCCTCATGGAACGATCACTCCATCCGGCGCAGTTACAGTGAATCAAGGAGGTTCTCAAACTTTCACTTTCACTCCGGAAGCAGGTTATCGAATTGATGTTGTGCTGGTGGACAATGTACCACAAGTACCTGTTCCTGAATCCTATACATTTGAGAATATTCAAGCAAATCACACTATCCATGTCGATTTCGCTGAAGGTATTGCCGAGAATGAGTTATCGCAATATGTAACACTCTATCCTAACCCAACCCAATCTCTCATTGACTTAAAGTTAGACAGAGATTACTTGGGAACTACCGAGTGTCGTATCTATGATATGTACGGTAAGTTAATGCGTATTATGCCCATTGAAGAAGAGATCACAACAATTGATGTGAGCGATTTTGCAGCAGGTGTATACTTTGTACGCTTAACTACTGAACAAGGTCAGGTATCTAAACGTTTTGTTAAAAAATAAGGTTTTGACCTGATATACAACGAATTCAAAGGGCTGTCTTATAATGAGATGGCCCTTTTTTTCGATTCCCCTCCTTTGGAGGGGCTAGGGGAGGTCTAATTCGTAATTATTTTGTACATTTGCCCTTTGAATTGAATAATGAAAGGAAGGTGAAGTTATATGACTATACAAAAGAATAGATCATGAAAAAAGGATTACTTTTGTTCATTACAATACTGACCTCATTTCAACTTTTTGCACAGGTTGATATTCAGGTTGGAAATGGAACAACCTCCTATTTTGACCCTTTACCGGGTTATTATGGGTGGAATAGAAGTGCCTATTTGTATAAGGCGGAAGAAATAGGTATTTGGGGTCCGATTTCAGCCATTGCTTTTGAAATTGCATCGGCATCTAGCGGAACCAATGCCACAATTAAAATTTATTTAAAAGAAACATCGGCTTCTACCATGCCCGCACTTTCTGCTACCACCTGGAATGCACTCAAAACGGGGGCTACTTTGGTGTATGAAAATAATGCTTTGGCTTCCGCTCCGACGGGGTGGAAAACTTTTGCGTTCGATACGCAATTTACCTATTCAGGGACTTCTAATTTAATGGTGTTAATAGAGGGTGTGGGTTGTAATACTACCGGGAGTTGTCGTACTGACTGCTACAACCATGAAGCTCCTGCTACGCACTGGTACAGACGTACAGATAATTCACCTCCCAATGATAATGCTCCTTCCACAAGTGGAACGGGGCAGGAAGGGAGACGAGCCAATATCAAGTTTACAATTACACCTCCGGCAGGATTCTGTTATCCTCCCACTAATTTAGCTGTTGTCAATATTACTTCAAACTCTGCTGATCTGATCTGGAATACCCATAATACCGGAATCTCCTGGAAATTACAATATAAGAAAAGTATTGAAACCGTGTGGAGTGCTGAACAGATTCTGTATCTGGGTGCGTACTCACTTGCCAATTTAGATCCCCTGACAACCTACGATGTGAGAGTAAAATCGGTTTGCGATACCAATGCAAGTGGATGGAGTACGATCTCCTTTACTACCTTTTGTGAGGCAGTTACTACTTTTCCTTATACTGAAAATTTTGATATTTATGGAACAGGATCGGGTATATTCCCAACATGCTGGTTTAGACCGGTATTATATACTTCTATTCCTTATCCATCCATTGTAAGTGGAAATGCAATGAGTTTACCGGGAAGTTTAAGGCTTCAATCCTCTTCCGCTTCTCAACCAACTTATGTTATTACGCAGCAATTGGGGGCTGATATCAATACGTTAATGGTAACATTTCAATTATGGGCTGAAAGTTTGACTAATTCAGGAACGATTCATGTGGGTGTCATGTCAGATCCATTAGATCCATCAACTTTTGAATTGGTTCAAATGATTACTCCAATCACTCAAAATTATCAAGAATATGAAGTTAGGTTTTCTAATACAACTCTGACAGGAATAGGGAACTTTATCGCTTTCAGGCATGTTACCAATTCATCATATTACTGTTTTTTGTTAGACGATGTTGTAGTTGACTACATTCCTTCTTGTCCAAAACCGTTAAATTTAACTTTAATTAACACGGCACATAATTCACTGGAATTAACATGGATAGAGTCCGGGATGCCTTCTTCTTGGGAAATAGAATATGGAGAGACAGGATTTATACAGGGTACAGGTACTGTTATTCAAGTCGCTAATAATCCTGCTACAATTACCGGATTAACTCCATTAACATATTATGATTTTTATGTCAGATCTGTTTGTGCTCCCGGAGAGGTAAGTAACTGGTCTAATAAACGAACTTTCTGTACTACTCAAGCTCCTGTGGATGTACCGTTTGTGATTGATTTTGAGACACCTTCAGGATTTGCTTTTGCAAATAATCCTTCCGGAGCCAACTGGTATATTGGTAATGCACAGGATGTGAATAATACGACTGACGGTAGCCATGGATTATATATCTCTGATGATAATGGGCTTACAAACACATATTCCACTACTCCTGCTGTAGTTTGGGCGTTTAGAGATATTTATTTTACTCCTTCTATATCAGATTATACGCTCACTTTTGACTGGAAATGTAACGGTGAAATTTACGGTACAACTTCATACGACTGTCTTAACGTATATATTGGTACCCCTATTTTGCCCGTTGCCAATACGACCGGTACAATCACAGTACCAGTCGGTGTTACAGTGTTGGATACATCCATGGGACAACAGACTACATGGCAGACAGCATCTTATACTTTACCGGTTGCAGATTATTCCGGCTACACCAAGAGACTTTACTTCTGCTGGAAAAACGATCCTTCTGACATCAATCTTCCTCCCGCAGCGATTGATAACATAAGAATCACCAGTGATGGTATTGAAGGGTGTTTGCCACCTACTCATTTGGCTGTTTCCAATATCAGCGCAAATAGTGCTTTAGCTACCTGGACTGCCGGAGGATCTGAGAGTTCATGGCAGATAGACTACAAATTGGTATCTTCTCCAAATTGGACAACTGCTACAGCTCATACTACCTCATTTACAATGACCGGATTACAAAGTGATTCACAGTATCAGATCAGAGTGAAGGCAATTTGTACTTCTGGAGAAAGTCTGTTTACAGAGTTGGTTTTTTATACAACAGTGGGTGTTGCTGAGCATGATTTATCACAATATGTAACACTATATCCAAATCCGACCCAATCCGTTATCGACTTGAAATTAGACAGAAATTACCTGGGAGCAACCGAGTGCCATATTTACGATATGTATGGTAGATTAATGCGCGTTTTACCCATTGAGGAAGAGATTACATCAATAGATGTAACTAGCTTTGCATCAGGTGTTTACATCATACGCCTAACCACAGAACAGGGTCAGGTATCCAAACGGTTTGTTAAACAATAGTTCAACTTTCAGGTATTTCGTAAGGACAGGTCGCGACCTGTCCTTACAGCAACCGCGTTTAATAAAAATTTAGGCTCCGTAATTCGTAATTCGTAATTCATTCCGCCTTCCGCCTTCCGATTTTCCGCCTTCAGGTTATAGTCCTAACTGCTCTAACCCTTGTTTAAAACGGATATCTCTTGGAATTCCGGCTTGATTGATTTTATCCAGATCTTGTTGAAGTGCCGGTTGAATGGTTCCATTCTTTTCTCTGAAACTTTTTGCAAACTCATAGTTACCGTCACCTTGAGTAGTGATAATGGTATTAGCCCAGTCATTCATAGCTTGAAGTGCTTTTTCAAAATCGATAACATATTGTCCTTCAGCATTGCGGGTAAAAGCACCGTGTTGCTCCATAAAGTTGTAACACATCATGTTAGCTTTACCATGGGAACTGGAAGCACCAAAACGAACAGAGCGTAAAATTCCGGCAATATAGGTTACAATAGCATCCTCTTTGGTGATATTAGTGATCTCACCCATATCGATTAGCTTGGTTACCATAAATAGTCCCAAAATATCAGCTTTGGCTTCTTCCCAAGATGTTTTTTCATCTTTAAGCATTAAATCAACATCTTTTTTATCTTTCACGGTTACTTTAATTCCTAATCCGTGAGCCACTTCATGGAACGTAACATTCCAAAAGAAAGCATCAAATTTTAAGTGCTTTTGTTGCTCAGGAGTTACCATTAATTCTCCGATGGGTAATAAAATTTTGTTAAACTTAGCTTCCATACTGTTGCGCAACTGTAAACGGCGGGTACCTTTGGTAGCTGCTACACGGTTATCATTAGGTAGGTTAATAGCAATCGTTTTACTTCCTGAGTTGCAATCCCCACCGTAATATACGGCATTGTATACATTGAGGTCGGAAGAGGTTCCGGGTACGAATGTTTTGTATTCAGGAGCGCAAGGAAGTTCCTTTTGAAGTTGGGGTAAAAAGCTAACAAACTTAGCTAAATCATCACTTCTTTTCTGATCTTTGATCAAAATAAATGCTTCATAAGAGGCTTTGGTTTCAAGTAATTTATCGTCATAATTCTCAATAGGTCCTACAACAAAATCGATTTTACTCTCTTTCATGTCCATCCAGGCCAAGTCGCTTGCAAAGTAGTCATCGGTTTGGAAAGCTTTTTTACGGGCTAACAAGTAGTTTTTCATGCCTACATCTTCTGCCAATTCAATCGCTTGATCAAGTAGTTCACAAACTTTATTGATCTCCTCTTTATACTCATCACGATACCAAACTACTTTCAATTTTCCTTCTTCATCACGTCTCAATACAGTATATTGTGATTCTTTGTCAGGATCATTGAACGCCTTAAACTCTTCAAGTGTCATATCTTCAGGATAATATTGACAACCCAATGGTTTAGTACCAAATCCTTCAACAAACGCTTTATCGCTATTTAAGCGCTCCCATGGTCCATAATTGATTTTTACAAAATCTAAGGTGGCAGGATCGGTAATGGTGTCCAGGATTGTACGATCGCCAAAGGTTTGTTTCCAGAAAAGATCATCCATAATTTGAGCAATCTCAATAAAGATGGGGATCATCTGTTTTTCTTTTTCTGAAAGTTGTGCAATCAATTCAGGAGCAGTCAGTTCCACATAAGCAAACTCATTTACTTTTCGCTCCATTTCACTGATCTCTTCTTCTACTGCCGGTTTGTTATTTTTACATCCCGGAACAGCAATAATGATCGCTGCTAAAATACTTGAAAGAATAAAAATTTTTTTCATAAAGCTATACTTTTTTGTTAATAATTGTCGTTGTATGAATGAAACATCAAAAATATATAAAAAATAGCAATAATAGATATTTTTGGGTTTAAAATTAATAATCGTTAACAAATAAAAAAAAGAAAAAGGAAGTTTATGTATTGGATAATATTTATTTTTTTCATGGTATTGAGCATGATCGTAGGACAAACTTTACAGTCCAGATTTGCTAAATATTCTCGTCAACCGTTGAGTTCCGGCCTGACCGGTAAAGAGATTGCAGAAAAGATGTTGCGTGATAATGGAATTTATGATGTCAAAGTAATCAGTACACAAGGACATTTGACTGACCACTACAATCCGGTAACTAAAACTGTCAATTTAAGTCAGTCGGTATACAATCAAAGCAATGTTGCTGCGGCTGCTGTTGCTGCTCATGAGTGCGGACACGCAGTGCAACATGCTACTGCTTACCAATGGCTCACTATGCGTTCTCAATTGGTACCTGTGGTGAGTTTTGGATCAAGATGGTCGCAATGGATTCTTTTGGTCGGTTTGATTTTATTGGGATTCTCCAATTTGGGAAATATAGGAATGTGGGTGCTTTTGATTGGAATTATTCTTTTCGGATTAACCACTCTTTTCTCCTTCATTACCCTGCCCGTTGAATATAATGCCTCTGACAGAGCGTTGGCTTGGTTGGATCGGGTAGGAATTACCAGTGGGAAAGAGTCTGAGCAAGCAAAAGATGCACTCAAATGGGCTGCAAGAACCTATGTAGTAGCTGCTTTGGCTTCCTTGGCTACGCTTTTGTACTATATCATGATTTTCTTGGGACGTAGGGATTAATTTATGAAGCATCCCTTGCCCTATAATACCCTTCAATCTTACTTAGAAAATACTAATTTTCGTAAGGTGATGGTGGTGTGTGATGAACGGATTCTTCAGCTGCATGAGGAGTTTATTCGCATCCATTTTGCTGATAATCAACATACTCAGTTTTTCTTTTTCCCGATTCCGGCTATTGAATCTCACAAAGAGATGAGCGTGATGATGCAATTGTTGGATCAGTTGTTGATTCATCATTTTGATAAGAATCATTTAATAATAAATTTAGGGGGGGGGATAATCAGTGACTTGGGTGGTTTTGCAGCCGCTGTGTATAAAAGGGGCATCTCTTTTGTCAATGTGCCGACAACCCTCTTAGGAATGGTTGATGCCGCACATGGTGGGAAAAATGGGGTTAACTTCCATCATCTGAAAAATGGACTGGGCTCTATTTACTTTCCGCAACAAGTGTTTATTGAACCACTCTTTTTATACACATTATCCGATCAGGAGTGGCTTAATGGGTTTGCAGAGTTACTCAAAACCGCATTAATCGGAGATGCAGAGCTGTGGTATAAGCTGGAATTATGGGCACTTGGGGAATCCCTTTCTCAGCTCAGATCCAGGATTTCTGCCCAGGTTATTAAACAGGTAGCGAATATTAAAAATGGATTGGTACAACAAGATCCGCAGGACAGGGGAGTGAGGCAGCAGCTGAATTTTGGACACACAATCGGGCATGCACTGGAATCGTTTCATCTGGAGAAAGAAATAGAATTACCTCACGGCTTTGCTGTAGCAGCAGGCATCTACTATGAAACAGAATTGGCAACCCGAAAGGGAATTCTTGCAATAAATCAGAAAAAACGTGTACAAAGAGTAGTTCACAAATTGTATGATATTCCACAACTTGACTCGTCGGAGCAATCCCGGTTGATCCATTTTATAACGCAAGATAAGAAAAACAAAAATGGAGAGATTCATCTGAGCCTGATCTCAGAAATTGGAAAGGGGATTCATGGTGTTCCCGTTTCGATTGAAGAGATCGAGTCACTCTTTAGAAAATAATGAAATGAAGTCCAAAAAGATTCGATTGTTATTGGTCGTTTTGTTACTTGTTTCAGGATTAACCCTGCTGCTTTATCGTTATGGTTCTCCCATCAAAGAGGCAGTCAGAAAACAAACAACACAGATTTTGAAAACAGAGTATATTCCTTCCCAACCCGACAGTTTGAAGCATGAGCTGGCGTTAACTCAAACAGATTCCATCTATCTCAATTTTCGTAAAGGATTTCCTTATCACTATCAGACCATTGGTTTGGCAAATTTTAGTGACAGCAGCCGAATGATTCTGATTAGTGATCCGCCGCCCTATTTGAAAATCGACTCAATTCAGAAGATTTTCAGTCAGTTTACCCATCGGGTGGAGACCAAACTGCACAAAATCGGATATGATGGCTACGCTAAGGATATCGTGATTCAGATTGCCAATGCTACTACTGAGAATATGGAAAAGAGAATCAAACAGCTCTCTGAATTGCTCTTTTTTTCCGACTATAAACCGGCTGTAATGCCTCTTCCAATCCAACAAAAACGGATCTTTTTTGCAGAAAACAGTCTTGATTACCAGATCTCACTCTATGAGTTCAATCAGTGGTTTTTGGAAGATCAGGAACCCTTTATTAATCTGAAAGATACAACTCAAGAATACACGATTCAGGCATTGTTTAAAAATGATAAGGGAGGAGTTTATTTTAGCAAAGAACCCGGTTTTGTAGCATGGGTCATTCCTAAAAAATCAGATTTAGATAAATATAAACAACATATTCGCCAATTTACGCTGGATGCCGACCTGATTTTGGGAGCTTTAGCGGATACTGCTACTTTAGTGATTATTGGCAGAGAGCGGGAATCTTCATTGGAAGAGTTGCCTCCGCTCCAAGTGGAAACAATCCTTTTGTTGGCTTCCATCACTGAAAAAGAGCTTTCGCAAAGTTTGGATGTCAACGACTTTTTAGCCGGCAAAATGAACAACGGACGCGACTGGTGTCCAACCTATTTGAGCAAAGAGTTGGAACATACCGAGTTTGGCAGTTTGATGACTTTGACCGATATTTTATTGAAAGATTGGTCTGAGAAGGGAACGATCAGGGAGTACAACTACCGCTATCCACATCCCTCTTACTATCCTTTCAAAGAGCCGCTCTTTAGGATGTTGGGACTGAATGAGTTAGTCTATAACTGGAACACTGCCAATGCCCTTTTTGCGATTGATATGGAGCCGGCAACCATTTACACCCTGAACCGTACCGGTTCGTTGCCCGTTTCCTATTTCAATTCTCCGGAATCGGGGAGAAGCATTGGACGAAGTTACGAGAACAAAGCTTATTCCTACTTTGCAACAGTGGGCAACACCGATCTTGCCAGAGTGGTTCAGTATACAGCTCTCTATCAACTATTTATGGATAATGAGATCACCTATAAGGGCGATATAACGCACTATTATCCTAAAAATAAAGCTTACTTGCTTTCACAACCTGTGCGCTCTTTCCTGGATATTTTGAAGAATCTTTCGGAAGCGGAGATGAAATTAGTTACAGATTCTGTAGTGGAGCGTAAGTTTTGGGGTTTCCATAAAGGAAAGATTGAGGAGCAGATTCAGGCGCAAGAGAAAAAACACAATTTTACTTATACCGACCAACAGAGAGAGGATGTTTTTGAGCGTTTTCGGGTCAATGAAACGAATCATATCCTGAAACAGTTCAGGTCGGTTAAACGGTTACTCAATCAACTTTCCGATGCGGATTTTAAGTATGTTGTTCGTTTACTTTCCTATCCAAGGGGGGAAAGGATAAACTCTCAGAGTCAATATCAACTGTTGCTCCACTCTAGAAAGATCAAGGATCTGCTCAATATGGTGGGGAAAAACAATCTGGATCTCTTTGGGTTAAATTTAGAGCAAGTGAAGAACTTTTTCTCCAACTCCCTGATTAAGAGTGGCGCTCCCTACCTAAAAACTCCCTCATTGATCATCACTTACAACGACTTGTACACCACGGGAGGGCACAATATTTCTTCCAAGATCACCAGGGTCAAATCACTGACGAATTATAAGCCTTCGCAGCAGACAAAAGCTGAAAAGGGGAGTGTTGACAGAGAAGAGCCGACTACAGCAGCCAAACCCCGAACCACATCCACCCCCCCAAAAGATAAAAATCAAACAAAAACAACTAAAAAAACAACCCAATCCAAAGGAAGTTCAAAAGCGACACCAGCCTCATCCAACATCAGAAAGCGCGGTGATGTAGTGCCGGCGAAGAAAAGAGCTCAACGAGGATTCTAAGAGGGTTGAAGCGGAGTCAGGTTGTTGAAAAAATCGATCACCTCTTTGTTGACGCGGATCGCACGAGGGGGAATTGGGGATTTCAGCACCAAATGATTAAAGTTGGTACAGCGGCTCAGGGCGACATACACCTGCCCATCAGCAAAAGAACCGCCAATATCGGCGATCACCTTCTCAAATGTGAGTCCCTGACTTTTATGCACCGTGATAGCCCACGCCAACCGAAGCGGATACTGGATAAAAGAGCCGATCTCCTCCTCCTCAATTCGTCCCTTGCGGGTATTGTACTTGTATCGCATATTAACCCAAATCTCCTTTGCAACCACAATCTCATTTTGATCCCCATCACATTTGACACAAATGGTCTCATCCTCTATTTTGGTAATAATGCCGATTTTTCCATTAAAGTAGTTGCTCGCATTGTTGTTTTTGATAAACATCACCTGAGCTCCCTCTTTCAATTTTAAAACCGATTCGGTAGGGTAGATGTTTTCCGGGAAAGTGCCTTCCACTACAGCCTCAAATTGGTGAAGCGGCGTAGTAAGTTGCTCCAATTTCTCGCTATTAGTCTGATTGACAATACGATTGTGTGTGGCTAAAATGATATAGTTTTCATCCTGAGGAGGTGTAAAGTGAGGGTTATATTTGCTGTTTAACAACTCCAAATCCTCTTGATTTACTTGATTCACCCGGATTCTATTCAATAACTGAATAAAGTGTGGATCGGTCTGGCGGTAAATCTTTTGCAATTCAAAAGTAACCGGAGGGTGCTCCTTGATGACATGAGCGCTGAAAAAGAACTCTGTTTCATAGCTCATTTTCAGAATCTCCCAATGTTCATGTTCTGCGATGGGGGAGAGCTGAAAAGGATCGCCAATCAGCACCACCTGAACCCCTCCAAAGGGGACGTAGTAGTTGTTTCGGTAGTAGCGAAGCAGTTTATCCACCAGATCCAGCAGATCGCAGCGCACCATTGAAATTTCATCAATAATCAGCAGCTCAGTAGCTTTTATTTTATCTATCTGATTCTTATAGTACTTAAAATGGTCGTAAATGGTAGTCCGGTCTTCATCCATCATTTCCGGTTCAAAACGCAACCGTTTGTCGTTGGGAGGAAATATCCCCGGTTTAATCTTGAAATAGGAGTGGATGGTTTGTCCTCCCGCATTGATGGCAGCCACTCCGGTTGGTGCCAGAACAATCGTATTTGGACCGGAGAGTTTACGTAATTGTTTCAAAAAGGTAGTCTTTCCTGTTCCCGCTCTACCGGTAATAAAAACCGGCTGTGGATGGTTCAGAATAAACTCCAATGCAAAATTAAATTCCTGATTTTCTTGATCCAAATGGAGCAGATCAGAAACGGATAATTCGTGAGAGAGAGAAGAGTTCTTTGCTGTCATAGATCAGTTGAATAGAAATTGCAAATTTACGATAATTTTTATCATCTGTAAATTTTATATTTTCCTCTTTTTTTGTTTTCTTTTTTAGATAAATTTTAGTATATTTGCCTAGTTTATTAGATGGTAATAACAAAAGATAAGACATTGAAAATTAGTAATATATAAAAAAGAGATATATGAAAAAGAAAATTGAATTCAGTTTGGTTTATCGAGATATGTGGCAATCATCAGGGAAGTATGTTCCCCGGGTGGATCAGTTGACAAAGATTGGACCGGTGATTGTGGAGATGGGTTGCTTTTCTCGTGTTGAAACCAACGGAGGCGCATTTGAGCAGGTCAATCTATTATATGGTGAAAATCCTAATAAAGCTGTGAGAGAGTGGGTAAAACCGTTTAATGAAGCAGGAATCAAAACGATGATGCTGGAGCGTGCTTTGAACGGATTGAGAATGTATCCGGTTCCTGCTGATGTTCGCCGTCTGATGTTTAAAGTGAAAAAAGCTCAAGGGGTGGATGTGGCACGATCTTTCTGTGGATTGAATGACCCTCGTAACTTAGAACTTTCCATTAAATATGCGAAAGAAGCCGGAATGATCTCTCAAGCAGCATTGAGTATTACTTATTCCGAAGTGCATACTGTAGAGTATTACATGGAATTGGTAGATAAATTGGTTGAATTTGGGGCTGATGAGATTGGAATTAAGGATATGGCGGGAATTGGTCGTCCCGTTATGTTGGGCAGATTAGTGAAAGCGATAAAAGATAAATATCCGCATATTATAGTGCATTATCACGGACACTCCGGTCCCGGTTTTGCAGTTGCTTCCATGTTGGAAGTTGCTAAAGCGGGTGTGGATATATTGGACGTGGCAATGGAACCGCTCTCCTGGGGTACGAGTCACCCTGACGTGATTACAATCCAGGCGATGCTTAAAGATGCCGGTTTTGATGTACCCGAAATCAATATGAACGCTTATATGCGTGCCAGAAGCTTGACCCAGGAGTTTATGGATGATTTTTTGATCTACTTCATTGATCCTAAAAATAAGCACACTTCTTCATTGTTGATTGGTTCCGGTTTACCCGGTGGTATGATGGGTTCCATGATGGCAGACTTGAAAGGGGTACACAATGCAATCAATATGTTCTTGAAAAATGCAGGGAAGAAAGAGATGAATGAAGATGAACTGTTGGTGGCACTCTTTGATGAGGTAAGGTATGTGTGGCCTAAACTGGGTAATCCTCCTTTGGTTACTCCGTTCAGTCAGTATGTTAAAAATATTGCGCTGATGAACATCTTGCAGTTGGCGCAAGGAAAAGAAAGATATTCTTCCATCGATAAAAATACCTGGGATATGATTTTAGGTAAAACCGGTAAACTTCCGGGTACTTTAGCACCTGAAATCGTGGAATTGGTAAAAGCGAATAATTTAGAGTTTTCAACCGAAAATCCACAATCTTTCTATCCCGATGAATTGGATAAATATAGAAAAGAGATGGATGAGAATGGCTGGGATTATGGTCAGGATGATGAAGAGTTGTTTGAGTTGGCAATGCACGACAGACAATACCGTGACTATAAAGCCGGAACAGCTAAAGCTAAATTCGAAGAGGAATTGGAAGCAGCTAAACAGAAATCCAATATCCAGGTGATTACCAAAGTGATCAAAGCTCCGGAAGTGATTAAAGAAGAGTTGATTGCGAAAGTGAAAGAGACCAATCCAAATGCTAAACAAGTGGTTGCTCCGGTGGCAGGTATCGTAATCTGGGAACTCAATGTGAATGAACCATCAATGCCTAAACCATTGGGGACCAGATATCAAGAGAATGACACCGTTTGCTTTATTACCGCTTACTATGGTAATGAAGAGGTAAAAACTTTGTATGCCGGTCAACTCTGTGCGGTTGTGGCGCAACATGGTGACAAAGTAAATAAGGGAGATATTATTGCTTTTGTGGAGTAATTGAATCCTTTTTTGGATGGAGTACCCACTTTTCGGTTAATCTGAGAAGTGGGTATCCTATTATTAGGGCGACACCCCAGCCGGCGATGAGGTCTCCCGGATAATGCACGCCCAGATAGATTCTGCTGTAGCTGAGTAAAAGCGACCAGAGTAAGGCTGCTGCAATGATCCAACGGTTGCGGTTAGCGAGGAAAAGAATCACATAAAGTGCAAACAGCAAGGAGTTGGCAGCATGAGCGGAGGGAAAGCCAAACTGTCCTCCTCTGTAGAAAGTGCCGTCGCTGCGCTGGAAAAGGTGAACCTGCTGCTCCAATTGAACCTCATGGGAAGGACGATCACGCTGTACCGAGCCTTTGATTAGATTGCATGTCTGATCGGTTAGAGTCAACAACAGAATCAGAGAGAGAGTAATGAGCACCCCCCTTTTTTTATATTTCATAAAAGTCCAGATCAAAATGAACAAGTAGAGCGGAACCCAGGTCCAACGGTTGGTGATGATATTCATGATGGGATCCAGCCAGTCGGCGTGCAACCGGTTGAGGATGAGAAATAGGGACTGGTCAAATTGAATGATCGACTCCATGTTATTCAAAATCAGGATATAACAGATATTTACTTCGAATTTGTTTGAAAGCCTCCAAATCCTTTTGCCAAGATTGCTCAATCTCTTCTTGCGTCCTTCCATTGATGATTTGCCAACGCAAAGTGGCGGAACCGGCTAACTTATCAAAGAAGTTCTTATTGGTAAAGAATTGCTCTTTATTTGGAAAGTTTTGGTAAGCTAAAAGGAGATACTCAACATTAAAAGAGTTCCCTTTAGGAAGTTCTTTTTGAGCATATTGCGTTAGATTGATTCCTCTGCATTTCTTCCCTTTTTGAGGCGGATTTTCAGATACTTTGGGAATCGGTACGGGAGTAAAATAATCTTCACCAACCTTTAAGTCGGGATGTCCAAACTGTTGAAAAGGGTAAGGTGTTCCGCGTCCGACACTGATATCGGTGCCTTCAAACAAGCAGAGGGAAGGGTAGAGGTAGATCGCTTCATCCGTTTGGAGATTGGGAGAGGGCGGAATCGGCAAGGAGTAGCGCGTGGTATGATCATACCCTTCAACAGGGATCACCTGCAAGTCGCACTCTACCCCGTTAGCCAGCCATTTTTCTCCATTGATCATCATTCCATATTCCCCGATTGTCATACCATGTACGACAGGAATGGGGTGCATCCCCACAAATGATTGATACTCCATATTCAGGATCGGTCCATCCACAAAGTAACCGTTAGGATTGGGACGGTCCAGAATCAGTACCTTAACACCCTGTTCTGCAGCGGCTTCCATGATATAGTGCAGGGTCGAGATATAGGTGTAGAAACGGCATCCCACATCTTGAATGTCAAACAAGATATAATCGACATCTTCCAATTGTTTGGGAGATGGTTTTTTGTTTTTTCCGTAAAGAGAGACCACAGGAATCCCTGTTTTGGTGTCAATTCCCGATTGAATGACAGCGCCCGCTTCAGCATCTCCTCTAAAACCATGTTCCGGTGCAAAGATCTTCACAATAGTGAGTTGCAGTGCATTGAGGGAATCCACAATATGGGTCTTCCCAATGGTTCCGGTAGGATTGGTGCAGATGGCAACACGTTGATTTTTGAGTAGCGGCAAGTACAACTCTGTTCGTTCAGCACCACAACGAATTTGTGCATGACTTATGTGATGCCATGGGGATAACAGGAGGCAGAAGAAAAGTACAACAGTTAGTTTTTTCATATTCAGTTCGGGCTGTTTATATAATAGACAAAAGTAATGAAAAAAGTTAAATAAAAAAAGCTGCCTTTTTGAGACAGCTTTTTTATCAGTATGATATCCGATGATTAGTAAGCAACACCTTGATCAATCATAGCATCAGCAACTTTGATAAATCCTGCGATGTTAGCACCCTTAACATAGTTAATGTAACCATCTTCTTCAGTTCCATATTTCAAGCAATTTTCATGGATGTTGTTCATAATTTGATGTAATTTAGCATCAACTTCTTCTCTTGTCCATGATAATTTCATTGAGTTTTGAGTCATCTCTAATCCTGAAGTAGCTACACCACCGGCGTTAGCAGCTTTACCGGGAGCAAAAGAGATTTTCTTGGATTGTAAGAATGTAATAGCATCAGCTGTACATCCCATGTTAGAAGTTTCAACAACATATTGAACTCCGTTAGCAGCCAATTGTTTTGCATCGTCTAAGTTCAATTCATTTTGAATTGCACAAGGGATAGCAACGTCAACTTTTAATTCCCAAGGTTTTTTACCTGCAACAAATTTTGCATTAGGATATTTTTGAGCATAAGGAGCAACTACGTTATTTCTGGTAGCAAGTAGTTCTCTCATATAGTCAACTTTATCTCCTCTGATACCTTCTTCGTCAATGATATATCCGTCAGGACCGGAGATAGCAACAACGTTTCCACCTAATTCTTCTAACTTAAGAACAACTCCCCAAGCTACGTTACCAAAACCTGAAACAGCTACTCTCTTACCTTTGATGGTGTCTTTCTTAGCTTCTAACATTCCTTGTAGGAAATAAACTGAACCGAAACCGGTAGCTTCTGGACGGATTAATGATCCACCCCAGTTCAAACCTTTACCTGTAAGAACGCCAACGTGTTCTCCGCGAATTCTCTTGTATTGACCATACATATAACCGACTTCACGTGCACCAACACCGATGTCACCAGCTGGAACGTCAGTTTCAGGTCCTAAATATTTTTGTAATTCAGTCATGAAAGATTGAGTAAAGCGCATTACTTCACCTTCTGATTTTCCTGTTGGATCAAAGTCTGAACCTCCCTTACCACCACCCATTGGAAGTGTAGTTAAAGAGTTTTTAAGAGTTTGTTCAAATGCCAAGAATTTCATTGAGTCAACATTCACGCTTTTGTGATAACGGATTCCACCTTTGTATGGTCCAATAGCCATGTTATGTTGTACGCGGTATCCTCTATTAACTTGAACTTTACCTGCATCATCAACCCAAGTAACTTTGAATTGAATAATTCTTTCAGGCTCAAGAAGTCTTTCAACGATAGAATATTTGTCATATTTTGGATTCTCGTTAACAAAATCAACGATAGTTTCTAACACCTCTTTCGCAGCTTGAATGTACAATGGTTGTGCGGGGTTTTTTTCTTCTAAATCAGCGATTAATTTCTTTAGATCCATAAATTTTTTTTATTTTAAGGTTAATAAATCTTATGTAAATTGGTTTGCAAAAATACCGATTTTTTTCGACATAATCCAGTTTTTAGTTAAATATTATTTATATATCTTTGTAGTTTATGTCTTAAAAAAATAAACTCTCGTTTTATCGATGGATTTATCACTCTTTTTAGATCTCTTAGAAAAGGAATTAATTGATAATCAGGAAATTGCAAAGTATCATAGATTTGTTAACTCCCCCTATTTATATATTTACAGAAAGTCCTATTTAGCTCAAAGATTGCAATTTGTGATCGATTCTGTGGATAAGAAGGGTGCAAACATCTTAGACCTCGGATGTGGGTTTGGAACCTTTTCGATTTTTTTGGCGCTCAACGGATATCGGGTACATGGAATTACCCTGGAATATTACTTTGATCAGATAGAATTGAGGAAAGATTATTGGTCCCAATTCGGAGACCTTTCACAACTCACTTTTGAGTATCAGGATCTCTTTAATTTGGATCCTCAAACTCATCAGTATGATTATATCGTGGCAATCGATACATTGCATCATATTGAACCCATGCCGCAAGGATTGAACCATTTGACCCAATTGTTGACCCCTTCGGGAGAGGTGATTATCAGTGAAGAGAATGGGAACAATCTGATTGCACAGATGAAACATTTCAAGGAAAGGGGTTTTAAGCGAATCTCCTCCTATTACGATCAACGTTTGAAGAAAGAGATCCAATTTGGCAATGAAAATACCCGTTCGCTTAAAAAGTGGCTAAAATTGGTTGAGCAGACTGATCTCAGTTTGGATCATGATTCGGTGAGTTATATTCGTTGCTATTTTCCTTGGAGTTATAATAAAAGGGGGGAAGCGAATATTGTCGCAAGAGAGCAAAAGTT
This sequence comes from Bacteroidota bacterium, assembly GCA_029570835.1. Classification (GTDB taxonomy): domain Bacteria; phylum Bacteroidota; class Bacteroidia; order Bacteroidales; family WCHB1-69; genus UBA5429. Next base: position 2,186 of record JAKPTX010000105.1, on the reverse strand, counting down.
GTGGCGTAAATGTTCATTCTTGAGAGAATACTTCTTTTTTGGAATTAATTTTAGGTTAAAAAAGTAGAAATATCTGAAAGGGTAGGGCATAAGATTAAACTATTTTTATAATTTTGTAGAATAATAACCTAATCAGGACAAAATGAATTATTTAGAGGGTGCCAGAAAGGGCTTAATAGAGATTATCAAAGGCAAAGGAATCCATGATCAGAAGGTGTTGGATGCTATTGGCAAGGTGGAACGCCATCTTTTTCTGGAGTCTTTTTTGTGGTCTCGTGCCTACGAAGATATTGCTTTACCAATCCATTGTGATCAAACTATATCGCAGCCCTATACTGTCGCTTTTCAAACTCAGCTGCTGGAAGTGCAAAAGGGTGATAAAATATTGGAAATTGGTACAGGTTCCGGCTATCAGGCAACCATCCTCAGCGCTATGGGGGCAAAGGTGTATTCCATCGAAAGACACTATGAATTGTACAAACGAACTAAAAAACTACTGGAAACGATAGATCATAAAATTTTCCTCTTTTACGGCGATGGTTATCAAGGCGTTCCCCAATATGCCCCTTATGACAAAATTATCATTACCTGCGGTGCACCGAATATTCCAGAAACTTTGATGGATCAGCTAAAGGTGGGCGGTTATATGGTTGTTCCGGTCGGTGAAGATACCCAGGTGATGAAAAGAGTCACAAAATTGGAAAATAATGAGTACAAAATCGAAGATTTTGGCTATTTTGTGTTTGTCCCGATGGTCGGCGGAACGGGGGATGTGTCGTCGTTATTTTAAAAAATCACAATCATTAAACTTCTCCTTCCGGACGTTATAATCAGGATCCAAAACAAAGAGTGCACTTTTACCAATACATTCTTGATTATTCCTGTTCTTTCTGTTTAATTGAATGCTGTATTTTAATAAAATAGCTTGGTTGGGAATCAATTTGTAGGTAATAGCGGTGTAATTCTTTTTCTCTGTTAAAACTCCTCCATCCAGCTCAATCCATTGCGCTTCTCCGGGCTTCATCTCCTGTCTGTAGGAGATAGCACTATGATGATTGCCATTGATAAAAACCAGAATCACAATCACTCTGTTGGGATTAGCCGGATCTTTAAAAGCGGAGCGGTGGTATTGCCACTCCATATTCCCGTTGGAATCAGTGAGGGATGAACTTTGAGCCGAGAGTTGTACCCAAGAGAAAGAGAGAATCAAAAATAGTATATAAACTGCTCTTTTCATTTTAGATTTGATTTATAAAGTAAGCTACCTCCTCCATGTTAATCCGTTCCATACAGCGGAAATGCCCCAAAGGACACTTTTTATATCCTAGTTTGGAACAGGGTCTGCAACTTAATGCTGCAATTTCAAAATTTCTGACCGGAATAGCATCTTGACCGGGATTGTAGGGATACATTCCCAATTCAGGAATGGTATTGCCCCAGATTACCGCCATGGGAGTCCGAAGTGCCGCACCAATATGCATCAGTCCGGTGTCAGGGGTGACCAGACAGTAACTCTTTTGAATTACAGCGGCAGACTGATGTAGATTGATACAACCGCATAAATTGAGTATTTGGCTTGGATTTTGAGCCGCTAACTGCTCCCCCATGCCAAGGACATCCTTCCCCCCTAATAATATTATTGGAAAATGAAGAAGAGAACAAAGATGTTGAAGCTGATGATAGGGAATCTGCTTGGTTTTATGATTGGCACCCAGAGCGATGGCAACAAATCGATCCCGGAAAGGGGTAGGGAGCGTGTTACAAAACTGAAGCTCCTCCTCACGGATAAAAAAATCGAGACCCTTTTGATCCAACTCCACCGATAAAGGAGCTATAGCACGGGCATAGCGGTCCACAATGTGCAAAGGAGGTAAACTGTTGATTTTCAGATATACCAGGAACCACTTTCGGATGTTGAGCTTAGGGAAACTGTATTGCGGAACACCCAAAAAGCGGGAAACTCTGCGGGAGTTGTTGTTTTTTTGAAGATCAATAATGCAGTCAAAATTGAGATTTTTAAGTTCTTTTAATACCTCCTGATCCCCTTTTTGAAAAGTGTGAATTTGCGTAATGTAAGGATTTGATTCCAGAATGGAACGGTACTCTTTTTTGACTAAAAAATGGATCTCAGCTTCCGGTTTGGCAGCACGAAGTGACCTTACTATGGGCGTAGTCAGCACAATATC
>JAKPTX010000098.1 GCA_029570835.1 Bacteroidota bacterium | reverse complement strand
ATGCGAGATCAGATTGAGCAATATTTAGCCCTCTAGTTTATGAAAAGAGTTATTGTTGCTGGAGCTAACGGATTTATTGGACAAGAACTAACGCGCTACTTACTACAACGCAATATCTTTGTTTATGCGCTGGTACAGAAGGGAAACGACTTATCTTTTGCATCCCCCCTTTTAAAGAAAGTTCCATTCGAAATGGAAGAATTAAACAAAATAGAGATTAAATTTGACTTTCAACCAGATTTAATTTATTATTTGGCATGGGCAGGGGTGGCAGCTAATCTGAGAAAAGATGCGGAATTGCAAGCTAAAAACGTAATTTATACCGAAGAAATACTCCGTTTCGCTCATCGCCATAGAATTAAGAAAGTAATTTTTCCGGGGAGTGCTGCCCAATATGGTGGGGTGGGGGAACCGATTACAGGTTTTCAACAACCGTCTGCTACGGATGCGTATAGTGATGCAAAAAACAAAGCATTTCAGCGGGCACAAATAATATCCAAAGAGCTTAATATTGAGATAATTTGGACACTGATTAGTAGTGTTTATAGCGCTAAAAGACGTGACAATAACTTGATTTCATACACTATTGAATCACTACTGAAGGGGGAAACTCCAAGATATACACGGCTTGAGCAACGTTGGGATTATATCCATATTCACGATCTGATCCGTGCACTTTATCTGATTGGAGAAAAAGGGATGGGAGGGAAAGTGTATCCTGTAGGGTCTGGTGTTTCCGGTTCACTGTTGGAGTACGTGCAAATTATCCGGCAATTGATTAATCCTGAAGCGAAGTTGGAAATAGGAGTACTTCCCTATAAAACAGGAAAAGTAGATCATCAAATGATGGATATCAGTGCTTTGCAACAGGATACGGGATTTGAACCCCACATCGATTTTAAAACAGGAATTGCTCAAGTGATTGAGCAGTTTAGGAAGAATCTATTATAATAAAAACAATATTATTGTTCAAATATTCTGTTATGTATACAGTTTTTAATAACTCTGCAAATTTAATTCTAATATATGAAGAAACTCTCCGTGATCGTTCCATGTTATAATGAATCTTTGGTGGTTGAAGAGACTTACAATAGGTTAACTTCAATATTTTCCTTAGAACCTTACGAGTATGAATTGATCTTTTTAGACAATCGCAGTGAAGACAACACACTGAAAATTCTAAAAAAAATAGCACATGAAGACAAAAAAGTGAAGGTGATAGGGATGTCCAGAAACTTTGGACATCAAGGCTCTGTAGCTTGTGGAATTAACAATTGCACCGGAGATGTTGCCGCCGTAATTGATGCAGATTTACAAGATCCTCCTGAATTGATCCCTGAAATGTTGCAGTTGATGGAGAAACAAGGAGCTAATGTAATTTATGGTGTGCGTAAAAGTAGAAAGGGAGAAGGCTGGTTCAAAAAAATAACTGCAAAACTATTTTATAGAGCGTTGAATCGAATGTCAGATACTCAATTTCCTGTGGATGTAGGGGATTTTAGAGTTATGGATCGGAAGGTGATTGATACTTTTAATGGATTAAAAGAAAAAAATAAGTATGTGCGTGGATTGATCTCTTGGATGGGCTTTAAACAGATTCCATTTCATTATGAAAGAGCAGAGCGCTTTGCCGGAGAAACAAAATATCCATTGAAAGATTTGCTGCGTTTTGCTGCCGTGGGCATCTTTTATTTTTCAAAAAAACCCCTAAAAATAGCTACTCTTACAGGTTTTTTGGCTGTTATTGCAGGGATTGTGTATGCAATGGTCGTGTTGATTTCGAAACTCTTTCTTAAAGATGTGATGGTCTCAGGATGGACTTCAATCATCATTTTGATTGTCTTTTTTGGAGGGGTTCAATTGCTAACAATTGGTGTTTTGGGACAATATATTGGTAATCTTTTTGATGAAGCTAAGGATAGACCCGAATATATTATTGATGAGAAAATAAATTTTTAATTTCATTTTATGAATACAATTCATAATTGGATTAAATCAGATGATTGGAGGTTTATCGCTGATTCCTTATCTTGTCATATTTATTTTTATCTATTGATGCATTAAAATAACTATAAGATAGTGACACGCTACATATTGATTAAAATTGGGTATGGTTTTTTGGTGATGCTGGGGGTAATCTCTCTGGTGTTCTTTCTTTTTGCTATTCTCCCATCTGATCCGGCAAGAATGATGATGGGACAGCGGAGTGATATCCAGACGGAAGAAGCGATTCGGAAAGAGATGGGATTGGATTTACCCAAGTCGGTTCAATTTTTGGCTTATTTGAACGACCTTTCCCCTATATCCTGGCATAAAACCAAAGATCAGGACTCCTTTTTTTATCTCAATTGCGATAATTATAGCTTTGTAAAACTCTGTTCTTTTTCCGAGAGTTCATTAGTGTTAAAGAAGCCTTATTTGAGAAGATCTTATCAAAGTAAACGACTGGTAAGCGATATTTTAGCTGAAGCGCTTCCTAAAACGGCTTTATTGGCATTGGTATCGATCTTTTTTGCGATGATTGTCGGGATTACCATAGGTGTACTAAGTGCTTTGTACAAAGATAGTTGGTTTGATAAAGTTGCGTTATTCTTTTCTGTTTTGGGGATTTCCCTTCCCTCCTTTTTTGCGGCAATTTTGTTCGCTTGGATCTTTGCTTTTGTGCTGGCGGATTATACCGGGTTAAGTATGTTCGGAAGCTTGTATTCTGTGGATGATTATGGCACCGGGATCTATGTGGACTTGAAAAATTTAATATTGCCTGCTATTACATTGGGAATCAGACCGTTGGCTGTGGTGGTAGAGCTAACTAAAAACTCTGTTTTGGATGTACTTTCACAGGACTATATCCGAACTGCGTTAGCGAAAGGGTTGGCAAAACGCACTATTATCGTAAAACACACTTTGAAAAATGCTTTAAATCCGGTGGTTACGGCTATTTCCGGTTGGCTTGCATCTTTGCTTGCAGGTGCCGTATTTGTGGAGTATATTTTTGACTGGAAAGGGATGGGAGTCGTAATTGTTGATGGACTTGACAAATACGATTTTCCGGTTGTGATGGGTTCTCTGCTCTATGTTTCAGTGATTTTGGTATTGATCAACATCATAACCGATATTATTTATGGATGGTTGGATCCCAGGGTTACTATGAAATAAAGAATAATAGGGGGATCTTCTCCCAATTTTTACTACCTTTGTGAAAATTTTTTAGATTATGCTAATTGTTGATGGTGTTTTAGTTTCAGATGATATTGTTTACTCTCAATTTGTATGCGATTTATCTCAATGTCATGGGATTTGCTGTGTAGAAGGAGATGCGGGTGCCCCTTTAGATGAAGAAGAATTGGGGATACTGGAAGATCTTTACCCTATTTACAAACCTTTCATGACTAAGGGAGGAATTCGAGCAATTGAGCAAATTGGCTTTTATGAGTATGATACGGATGGCACTTTAGTCACTCCTTTGATTAAGGGAGAGGCTTGTGCTTATATTTTTTATGAAGCCGGAGTTGCCAAGTGTGCGATTGAAAAAGCATATCTATTACATAAAACGCCTTTTAGAAAACCAATCTCCTGTCATCTTTATCCGATCCGAATTAAAAGTTTACCCGGCTACGATGCTTTGAATTATCACCGTTGGCATGTGTGTGAGCCTGCATGTTCTTTGGGAAAAAAATTAAATGTTCCTGTTTATCGGTTTTTAGAGGAACCTTTAGTAAGAAAGTATGGGGTTGAGTGGTATCAAAAATTGCTCAAAGAGATTCAACTTTTAACTCAGAGTACAGATTCCGAATCTCCAAAGATAGATTGATAAATTTGATCTGCAGCGCCTTTTGATGCAGTAACATAGGCTGAACAGATCCGACTTCTTTTCCGGTATTCTTCAGGATCTTGGTCGATAATTTGGAACTGTTCCAAGAAAGATTCCGTTCCTGAAATAGAGATAGCACCTTGAAGGGCAATCAAATCCCGGGCTTCTTTAAATTTATGGTATTTTGGACCGAAAAAGAGGGGAACACCAAATACGGCTGCTTCTAAAATATTATGCAATCCACTTCCAAAAGCACCACCAATAAAAGCAAAATCAGCATAACGATATATCTTGCTCAGTTGTCCGATAGTGTCAACGATCAACACTTCCGCACTATTTAGATCTACCTCTTGATGCTCTGTGTAACGTACTACTTTAAATTCATTTATTAGAGTAGCAATAGCTTCAATTCTCTCAGGATTTGCTTCATGGGGTGCAATAACTAATTTATAATCTTCCTTATATTTTTTAAACCAAGCTAAAAGAAGTTGTTCATCTTGAGGCCATGTACTACCACCAACCATCAATCGATAGGTTGATTTGAATTGCTCCATATAGGGTAAAAGAGCAACCGATTGTGAAATTTGGTAAACACGGTCAAAACGAGTATCTCCGGTAACAGATACTTGTGTAATATTCAGACTTTGAAGTAACTGTTTGGATCGTGGATCTTGAACAAAAAAATGGGAGCATTTTCTGAGTTGTTTTACAAACCAAAAGCCGTACCATTTGAAAAAAACTTGTTCAGGTCTGTAGATAGCTGATATATAGTAAAAAGGAATTTTTCTTTTCGTCAATTGGTGCATTAAATTGTACCAGTATTCATATTTGATAAACAGGACTGATTTTGGGGAAAGAATCTCTAAAAAGAGTTTTATTTGTTTGGGTGTATCCAGAGGGATGTAGGTTACCAAATCTGCAACCGGATCATTTTTTTTGACTTCATACCCGGAAGGGGAGAAAAAGGTAAGCACTACAGATGTTGAAGGTTCTTCCTTTTTTATTTTTTCAATTAAAACTCTGCCCTGTTCGTATTCCCCTAAAGAAGCACAATGAATTATAACGGGATTTTCAATATTTTTGAGCTGTTTTTTAAGTCTGGTAACCCAATTTTTTCTACCTTCTTTCCATGCTTTGGCTTTGGGATTAAAAGGAGAGGCAATATATATTACCCAATAATATAGATAGATAGCAGTAGTATAAAAAAAACGCATTTTTAATAAGTGTAGAATTGAACAATTTTCTGTTTTTCATAAAGAGGAATAATCCATCCTATTTTAAAACCTATTAATCCACTAAATTGGAAGGGAAGATTTTGTGTGTTTCCTAGCATAAAAGAGTAGTTGCGATCAGGTTTGCTCCATATTTCATTCAATTCAATTCCTGCATAAAAGCTTTTAACTCTTTTTTTGTGCATATATACATATCCAATAAATTGGGACAACATGATACCGGAAGATCTTTGATCGTACCCTTTACGATAAGTTTCACGGTCTAATTGGGGAACACCGTTATCAGGGTCAGTGATGAAAATTTTATGACTCAAATATCCTATTCCTCCCTTGACCCAGATTCCTGAGTTTTTCCATCTATCTACTGGAATAATTTTTCCAACTCCTAAACCAAAACTCCAATATCTTCCTTCCAGATAGATTGTAGCCTTGAGTCCATTTTCATCAAAAAGATCACCGTTATGGTTCACCATACTTCCCAATACCAATGAGTCGGGTAATATAACATCACTGCCAAACATGTAATTAAAGTACCCTTCAATGGTCCAATTTGAACGAGGTTTGACGATAATACCGGTACCAATATTAAAATTATTTCCAAAAGTATGTGCCAAATATCCATTTCCAAAGGGAATTTGATAAGAAAAATTGGCATGAGTCCATACCATTGTTGTTGCGGTATCCACATAGTCTCGATCTCTAATAGAAGTTTGTGAATAAAGAGAAAAAAACGCTATATTAATGATAATTAACAACATATACTTTTTCACAGGATGATGAATTTAAAAATTATTATCTAAATATTTTTTTATTCTAATTAAGAAAAATAGAATTCACAAAGATATACAAAAAATAGAACAATGGATTGATGAAAAAAAGTTAATAAATTTACAACTATTTCTGTTTCTATTGTTTTTTTTCGTATTTTTGGGGATTAGAAAATATTAAAACTCATAAAATATATTGCCATGAAAAATATCATAGTTGGAATAGACTTTTCTCCCAATTCAGAGAATGCTTTGAGACACGCGATTGCTGTAGCTATCAAATCAGAGGGGACTCTTCATTTGATTCATGTTAAACCTCAAAGATCCTCTTCTATTTTTAGTTCAAAAGAAGAGAAAGCGATCGCAAAGAATATTGAGAAATATCTACAACGGCTAACAGATGATGCTATTCGTGAAGCTCCAATGTGTATGGTTCAAAATGTAATTTTACAAGGAAAACCACCGGTAGAACTTCTTAGATATGCTCATAATCTTCAAGATTCGATGATTGTAGTGGGAACTCACGGAACTTCAGGGTTTGATGAAAAACAAGTGGGGTCCAATACTTTAAGAATTGTATCTGAATCAAAAGTTCCGGTTCTTTCTGTGAGAGAAAACATCAATATTGGAAGAGACTTAACACAGATTTTAGTTCCAATTGATGAAAGTTTTGAAACTTTACAAAAAATGAAGTATGCCGTTTCGTTTGCAGAATTGTTCAATGCCAAATTAATTATACTGGGAACCTATACCTCTTCCAGCAGAGAGTCAAAACATGTTATTAATGTTCAGTTAGGACACGCACGTTCCATGGCTCATAAAGCAAATGTAAGATGTGAAGTCAGAACAGTTACCATTACTGAAAATACAACCATGGCTTTGGTAGAATATGCAAAACAAGCCGATGTAAATTTGGTTATTGTTATGAGAGAAGAAGAGGAGGAATTTTTTGATTTCTGGATGGGGACTACAACTCGAAGGTTAATTTCCGTTTCACCCATGCCTCTCCTCATTGTTCCTAATATAAACCATTTTTCAGTTACTAAATAAAATTGAAAATATAAATAATTAAATATCTATACCTTCTAAAAGATCCGGGCGTCGTTCCCGGGTCTTTTTTATTTGTTGCTCAAAGCGCCAATCAGCAATATTTTTTTCATGGCCGGAAAGCAGGATTTCAGGGACTTCAAGCCCCTGATAGTTTGCCGGTCTTGTATATATGGGGGGAGAAAGTAGTCCGTTTTGGAAAGAGTCTGTCAGGGCTGAACTTTCATCACCAATTACCCCGGGAATGATTCGCACAATAGCATCTACAATAGTCATGGCTGCAATTTCCCCACCGGAAAGTATAAAATCGCCAATACTAATCTCTTGTGTAATGAAAAGATCTCTAATTCGTTCATCAATCCCTTTGTAATGACCGCATAAAATTATAATGTTTTTTTTCAATGAAAGTTCATTAGCTTTATTTTGCTTAAAAGGGACTCCATCAGGTGTTACAAAGATCACTTCATCATACTCTCTTTCAGATCGGAGATATTGGATAGCATTAGCAATCGGTTCAATCATCATGACCATGCCGGCACCACCACCAAAAGGGTAATCATCTACCCTGCGGTGTTTGTCTGTGCTATGATCCCTGATGTTATGCGTGTAAATTTCAACTAATTTTTTTTCAATCCCTCTTTTAATGATTGACTCACTAAAAACCCCATGAAACATTTCAGGGAATAGGGTCAAAATATCTATTCTCATTATCACAATTTTTCAATTAACATTAACCCGTCTCTAAAAGGAAGAAGCAGATTAGTAACCCTTGGATCTTGTTGAACATGTTGATTGAAAGCCAGAATTGCTTGAGTTTCATGATCACTTTTTTCCACCTCTTCGACTACCTTTCCACTCCACAAAAGATTATCAACTAGTATAACCCCACCTTTTCTAATTTTTGGAAGGATATTTTCATAATATCGGAGATAATCTTTTTTCTCTGCGTCAATAAATACCAGGTCCCAACTATAATTTAATTTATTTATCCAATCATTCCCATCTCCCATGTGAAGAAAGATCTGTGAAGAATATGAGGATTGGTCAACATATTTTAGAATTAATTCTTCCAGTTCAGGATTGAGTTCGATAGTATGAAGTTCACCATCAGCAATAAGACCCTCAGCTAAGCATAATGCAGAATAACCGGTGTAGGTGCCTAATTCTAAGATATATCGAGGTTGAATCAATTTTGAAATAAAAGAAAGAAATCGACCCTGTAATTTGCCTGAAATCATTCTAGGACGAAGGACTTTGAGGTGTGTTTCGCGTTCTAAACATTTCAATAGGTCACCTTCATCTTGAGTGTGATTTTCACAATATTCCTCAATCGCCTCATTGTTAAGTGTATGCATAGTTATATGTTCTCTATTAATTTATTGACTTCTGCTTCAGTTTTCGTTAAAGTATCCTTACATACTTTGATTAAAAGTGAAGCACGTTCCAGCATTGGGGTAAGTTCGTCGACATTAATTTCGGCAGTTTCTATTTTTTTGATAATTTCTTGTAACTCTTCAAAGCTTGTAAGATAGTTTAATTCTTCTTTCATTTTAATCATTTTTATTCGACAAAAGTAATCAAATTTTTTAAATTTACTTAATAACTCTTTTTCGGGTAATTTAATTTTTCACCTCTGAAAATTAATCATAGTTTTCAAAAGAGGACTATTATGACCTATTTTTATGATATTTAATCATTTTTATGATATTTTTTTATAATTCTGCTAAAAATAAACAATTGATAAAAAATAATTCCATATATTTGCAATTCTGTAATATTTTAGGGTGTTCTATCTAAAGTCCTTAAATATAGTCAGTTAAGTTTTGAAACCTATTCTATTTTATGGAAATAAAAAATACAAATAACTTTTTTTACTGGAGTTTAATTTTAGTATTCTTGTTTGTTTCGTGCAATCGTAATAAAAGTCCGAAAGAAATTTTTAATGACAAAACACCCGGAAGGAAAGTTATTGCAACCTATGAAAATAATTCTCCACAAGCAGTAGCTTTTTTTGAAGAAGGAGCATCAAAAGAAAATATAGACCAAAGGATTGGAGAGATGTACTACTATGAAAACAAACAGGTTTATATGGGTGGTGGAATAAAGAATAATAAAAGAGTTGGAATATGGGAAGCTTTTTTTGAAGATGGAACTCTTCAGACAAAAGCTTTTTATATCGATGGAAAAGAGGATGGAGATTATAAAGTATATCATCCTAATGGAAAAATACTGATGCATGGGCATTATGACCATGGCATTTGTGATGGTGTTTGGAGGTTTTATGATCCAAAAGGGAAGTTACAAAAAGAAATTCATACAAAAAAAGGAGAAATAGCTTGTGGTGTATGTGAAAGGTGTCAGAAAATAAGTCAATCTAAAAGTTTAAATAGTAAATAATTAAAATATAGAGTTATGGAAATTCCATTTGCAGAATCCTGGAAAATTAAGATGGTTGAACCCATCAGAAAAACTACTCGTGAAGAGAGAGAACAATTCATTAAAGAAGCGCACTATAACGTTTTTCAAATGAAGGCAGAACATGTGTATATTGATTTAATCACAGACTCTGGAACAAATGCTATGAGTGACAGACAGTGGTCCGCTATGATGTTAGGTGATGAAAGTTATGCCGGTGCAACATCATTTTACAAACTGAAAGATATGGTCACTCAAATTACGGGCTTCGAATATTTCATACCTACCCATCAAGGTAGAGCTGCTGAAAATGTTTTATTTTCATGTCTCATTAAAGAGGGTGACTATATTCCCGGAAACTCTCATTTTGATACAACGAAAGGACATATTGAGTCGCGTAAAGCTTTTGCTGTTGACTGTACTATTGATGAGGCTAAAGATACACAATTAGAGGTTCCTTTTAAGGGTAATGTGGATTGTAAAAAACTAGATCAATTTCTTTCCGAAAAAGCTGATCAGGTTCCTTTTATTATCGTTACCATTACCAATAATACTGCAGGTGGTCAGCCGGTTTCTATGAAAAACTTGAGAGACGTTAAGGCCATAGCAGATAAATATCAAAAGCCGGTTCTTTTTGACTCCGCTCGTTTTGCTGAAAATGCTTATTTTATCAAAATTAGAGAAGAGGGGTATGCAGACAAAACAATTAAAGAGATTTGCAGAGAGATGTTTTCCTATGCAGATGGAATGACCATGAGCGCTAAAAAGGATGCTCAAGTCAATATGGGTGGTTTTATAGCAACTAATATCGAGAGTTGGTACGAAGAAGCTAAAATTAAAACAATTATTTGCGAGGGATTTGTTACATACGGTGGATTAAGTGGTAGGGATATGAATGCCATTGCCGTGGGATTAGATGAAAATACTGAATTTGATAATTTGGAGACCCGAATTAAACAAATTGAATATTTGGCAAAACGCTTGGATGAGTTTGGAATTCCATATCAAAGACCTTATGGTGGTCACGCTATTTTTGTGGATGCTACCAAGATATTAGATAAAGTTCCCAAAGAGCAGTTTCCTGCTCAAACATTAACCGTTGAATTGTATCTCGAAGCGGGTATTAGAGGTTGTGAAATAGGATATCTTTTAGCTGATAGAGATCCTATAACAAGAGAAAATCGTTTTGGTGGATTGGATTTGCTTCGTTTGGCAATCCCAAGAAGAACCTACACAAATAATCATATGGATGTGATTGCGGTTGCATTGAAAAATGTTTATGATCGTAGGAACGAAATTACCAAAGGGTTCAAAATTGTATGGGAAGCTCCCATTATGAGACACTTTACGGTTAAATTGGAAAGAGTAGTATAAACACTATATCATATCAATTTAGGATATAGACTATTTAAGTAAATGAGTAATTTTAATTCGATCCTTCAGTCACTGAATGATCCCCAAAGAGAAGCTGTTCAACATATTGATGGCCCGCTTATGGTTATTGCCGGTGCAGGGTCAGGGAAAACTAGAGTTTTGACCCATAGGGTTGCTTATATGTTAGAACAGAAAATTAATCCGTATTCTATTTTAGCTCTTACTTTTACCAACAAAGCTGCCAAGGAAATGAAGGAAAGAGTAGTGCAGTTGGTTGGGGATTCATTGGCTAAAGCTGTGATGATGGGGACTTTTCACTCTGTTTTTTACAAAATTATTCGTATAGAAGCAGAAAAATTGGGCTTCACAAGAAATGTGACGGTATATGATACCGATGATTCTAAAAGCTTGATTCGAAATATAGTTAAGGAGATGGATTTGGATCCTAAGATCTATTCTGCCTCTATTATATTGAATAGAATTTCATCAGCAAAATCCAATCTATTGAATCACGAAGATTATGCTGCTAATCCGGAAATTCTTGCAATGGATGGAGATTCAGGCAGACCTTTCATTTCGGATATTTTTATGAGGTATAACATCAGATTGAAACAATCTGATGCAATGGATTTTGATGATCTGCTTTATTGGATGAATGTCTTATTACGCGATTTTCCTGATGTACTTTATAAATATCAGCAACGTTTCCAATATGTATTGGTAGATGAGTATCAGGATACTAATTTTGCTCAATATATGATTGTAAAAAAACTGGTAGCAGTCTATCGAAATCTTTGTATTGTCGGGGATGATGCGCAAAGTATATACTCATTTAGAGGGGCAAATATTCAAAATATTCTTAATTTTAAAAGAGATTATCCGGAAGCTAAAATTATAAAATTAGAACAAAATTACAGATCAACTCAAAATATTGTCAACGCAGCAAATGCTGTGATCAAAAATAATAAGGATCAGGTATATAAGGAAGTATGGACAGACAATGACGAGGGACAGAAGATCAACCTGTTTCAAACCAATAGTGATTCGGATGAAGCCCAATTGATTTCTAATACTATTTTTGAATATAAGCAAAATTATCATGTTTCAAATGACTATTTTGCAGTTTTATATCGAACCAATGCACAGTCTCGTGCTATTGAGGAGGCATTAATTAAAAGAAACATAGCTTATGTTGTTTACGGTGGAACCTCTTTTTATAGCCGAAAGGAGATCAAAGATGTGTTGGCTTATTTCAGATTGGTGATCAATCATTATGATGAAGAAGCGCTACGCAGAGTGATAAACTATCCTCAGAGAGGTATAGGTGCAACAACAGTGGAAAGATTGATAGTAGCTGCTAATCAAAACAAAGTTAGAATCTGGGATATAGTTAGTAATCCACAACAATATAATCTACAAGTAAATAAACCGACTCAAGAAAGATTACAAAATTTTGCTATCAAAATTAAAAGTTTTTCGACTCAATTAACTACCGTGGATGCTTATGAGTTGGGATTATCCATTGTTAAATCTGTAGGTATCATCCAGGATTTAAATCAGGATAAGTCAGATCAGGATCGAAAACAGAATGTGGAGGAGTTGCTGGACTCCATGAAACTGTTTACAGAAAAGGAGCCTGAATCTTTATTTAATGAGGCGACAGGAGAGATTGTTGAAGAATATTTTCCATCACTGGATCAATTTTTAGAAAGTATTGTTCTTTTAACTTCCGAGGAAGAGAAAAAGGAGGATTTAACAGATAAGGTGAAGTTGATGACCATTCACTCTGCAAAGGGGTTGGAGTTTGAGTATGTTTTTTTAGCCGGATTGGAGGAAAATTTATTTCCCTCTTCATTAAGTCTGGGATCCAGACAAGAATTGGAAGAGGAACGCAGACTTTTTTATGTCGGTATTACGCGAGCAAAGAAGTTATTAACTATCACTCACGCTGCAACCCGATATCGTTTCGGTTCACTACAATTTTGTGAGCCCAGCAGATTTTTAGCCGAAATCCCCATGAGGTATATCAATCATACTCAGAAAGCGTCAATGGGAAAAGGGCTATTTTACCGATCGAGAGGGGAAATGGAAACACAAAGCAGACAGAGCTTTGGCTGCCCCCCAATTAATCAAATAGAAAAAAATAAAAAGATCATTACTGAAAGAAAAATGGAAGCAGTTGGGGAACCTGCTCAGATTGATGAGATCCAAGTTAACATGAGAGTGTATCATGATAAATTTGGTTATGGTGTTGTAAATCAGCTGGTTGGCGATGGGGCTGATAAAAAAGCGATAGTCCTTTTTGATACGGTAGGATCTAAAACATTGATGCTTAAATTTGCAAAATTAATTATTCCAAAATAAAAATGTTGTTTAGGACGACTTTACCCTTGCAAAAATATCCTTTTGAAATGCATTATGAACATGCGTATTGTTTCGTAGGTTCTTGTTTTTCAGATCATTTAGGTTCTTTTTTTGTGGATCATCAGTTTACGACGTTGTCCAATCCATTTGGAACACTTTTTAATCCGCATTCTATTGCTGATAATTTAAGAAATAGCGTTGTTAATGCAGGTTTAGATGATCGATATTTTTATTCTCTCGGGGATCATTATGTCAGTTTTTTGAATCAGGGAAAGTTTCATCATCGGGATCGAGATCAATTACAATCGATTATTTTATCTATTTATGATGAAGTGAATCAGTTTCTTAAAAAGGCTGATTATCTTTTCATTACATGGGGAACAGCCTATGTTTATCGGTTTATTGAGCGTGATATTATTGTAGGGAATTGTCATAAAATACCGAATCATCAATTTACAAAAGAGAGATTATCGGTTGAGGAGATAGTTCAGATTTATCAGGATTTGATTCAATTATTATTGGGGATCAATTCTCATTTAAAGGTTATTTTTACTGTTAGTCCGGTCAGACATTTAAGTGACGGATTTCATGAAAATCAATTAAGTAAGTCGATTTTACATCTTGCAATAGATCAATTGACTGATCAAAAGAACAGTTTTTATTTTCCGGCCTATGAGCTCATTATGGATGATTTGAGAGATTATCGTTTTTATGCCTCAGATCTTTGTCATATCGGCGAGAATGGAGTACAATATGTACTGGAGCATTTTATTGCTACTTTTTTTAATGAAAAGACGCAACAACAACTTCAAAAAAATCGTTCTGTAATCAAAAGGACACAACACAAACCCATAAAATAGACTCTAATGAAACTTCTTTTTATACTACTTCAGGTTGTTTTTGTAGGGAACTATCAGGCAGATACGGTACCCAAAAAGGGGATTCAATTTCAAACGATACAAGAGATCAATCAAATTTTCGATCAAGCCAATTCACAATTGAAATCTGATGAGGTTCTTTCGCTGTTGACCAATATGGAAAATCAACTTAACGGTAGTATGCTTTACGGTAAAGGGGATTCAATTATTTATGAAAAATGGACAGGCTATAAAAAACTGTCAAAAGTTGGGAATCAGAAAGAGATGATTACCAAAGAATCTTTATTTAATTTGGCATCTCTTTCCAAACAGTTCACAGCTGCTGCAATTTTATTATTGGCATCACAGGAAAAATTGGATCTCAATGATCCGATTATAAAATATTTACCCTCTCTTCCTTATTCTCGAGTGACGATTAAGAATTTGTTGACTCATACTTCCGGAATTCCGGAATATCTTGATTATGAGAAGTATTTTAACAAAAACACGTCCTATACCAATCAAAAGATAATCAATTATTTTGCTGCCCGGGTTCCGGCATCCAAAGTTGTTCCCAATCGGGAGTTCAAATATATCAACACTAATTATGTTTTCTTAGCTTCTATTGTAGAAAAGATAACGGGAGAAAAGTTTGAAGACTTTTCAAGAAAAAATCTTTTTATACCAGCCGGTATGACCAATACTTTTTTTTACACGGAATTAAGTAATATTCTTAATATTGATCTTTGTGAAGGGCACTTAGGAAACAAAAAAGAAGTATCTGATAATATTTTAAATAGCGTATTGGGAGATAAATCTTTATACTCAACAGCTGAAGATCTTTATAAATGGTACAAAGCTTTTTTTATTGAGTATAAGATTTTACCCAAAGAGTGGGTTGAGTTAGCGATTACACCTCAAAATTATATTAAAGGAAAATTACCGAACGAGTTGTATGGGTATGGATTTAGAATAGAAAACAATCCCGTGACAGGTACGCTTGTATATCATGGTGGACTATGGAAAGGGTTTCATCACGTGATGACTTTTAGACCTAAAGATCAGTTGTTTATTCTCTTTTTAAGTAATTATCGGAATAGAATTCATAATGGAAAAACCAATGAAATCTTAGAGATTCTTGAGGGAGTTTAATAACTATTCAGTTGTGTAGGGGAGTACAGGCGGTTGGGGTGGAATCATTTGATCCAGTTTTTTAATCTCTAAGTTTTTGAACAAAAGAGCTTTAGGAAGAATATAACTTACAGGAACTCCAACTAACTGAAACTCATCATATCCATAAAAATCTCGTTCTCTTCCGGAAGTAACCCTATTGAACACTTGGAACTCTTTTTCGACAGCCTCAATTTGTTTAAAGGATTGTATGGAGAATTGAGGAAGCGTAGCACCTCTGATGAGTTGTTCACTCCCATCTTTAATATTAATCTGATATATATATATGGGTGTTATTTTTCCTTTTTCCGGATTATCGAGGGTTTTAAAATCAAGATCATACAGGTAGGGTAGTTTTGTGATGATATAGGCAAATTGATATCCCTCCTCCTTAGCTGTTTTAATCAATTGTTTTTTCAATTGTGAACGAGAACGATTAAATCTATGCTTATTTTCTCCTTTGAGCCACAGGACTCCGGGAGCTAAGGCAGTTGAAACTCGGTTTAGATTAAAGCCAATACGATGATGTCCTGTAGAAGCAATTGTACTGGGGGATGGAATCCTGTTTGAGAGAAACTGTTTCATAATCCCTTTTTCAATTATGGTTAGAGTGGGTAGGGGAGAATTTCCTTCAGCATCAATTTTAAAATGTCCGATTAAAGGAGTATGGTTATAAGATTCAAGATGATCAATAGCAAACAGACAGAGATACTTAGAAATAATCCTTTTATTGATCAGTTTTTCATTTTGATTCTCTTTTGGTAAGTGGGAAAGGAGCCATTTTGTTTGTTCATCTATACCAAGGAATGGTTTTCTTCCGGCCAGGATACCATTTTCGTTTTCCACAAAACTATGATTAAAAAGAGTACCTACAGCATCGTCCATAATTAAAACGGGTCCTTGGTAAATTTCCTCAAATAGTGGAGCTTTTCTCAAATTCTCGAGGTTGTCAGCCAGTTGGAGTGTTACTCTTTTTAAGCTATCAAGTGTAGGAATTACTCCCGATTTATTGAAGAGAAGCTGAAAGTGATCATTCAAATATTCTCCACTTTCAGTTTGTGTTTCTGCAAAAACACGGAGAGAGATTAGTGAGTATGGCTGTTTGTATTGTATCTTTTCTGAATTGAGATAATAAAGGTCAGCGCTGATAGCATGAAGGGAGACAGTAGAGTTTGTAATAAAGGGATATTCTTTAAATAAAGCAGACAATTGAACTGCTATATTTTCCATTTGAGCTTGAAAAAAGATCTCTTTAGCTCCTCCAGAAGTTGTGTCAGCAATTAGGGTTGGATAAAAATCGGGGAGTTGTGTCGGTTGTGATTCTTTGTTTTGTTGTGCGAGTTTATTTTTCTTGGCTTCCCAACGCGCACCCACTTTCTTGTATTGCTGGTCTGTACCTTTCCAGATAGCGTTTCGGATTGCAGAGTACTCAATCTCTTCGGGAATTGCAAAACAAGTACCACTATTAGAGCGATTCTGCATATCAAAATAGTTCAGATTATTGAGTTTGTGGGAACCAACTAAAAGTTGAGATTCTATAGAGTTTTTTTGCACTTCTTTAGCGTAAATGATTCCTCCTAATGAAGCTTTAACTGAAATAAAGTTTGCATTGGCCATTAAATAACTGATATAGTAAGGGGAGGGCAGTCCGGGGATATAAAGTTCAACTCTATTTCTTTCAATTTCTTCTTCGAGAGCTTTAAAAATCTGATTCTGTTCAGAGGTAGGATATTTAATTTTTTCTGTAGGTCTTTGAATTACAGGGGGTTTTTCTTGAGATTTATTTTGTTTTTGCAATTCAATTTGTTGAACAAAAAGTGCGGGAGATACACAACTAACGGGGACAGCACCAGATTCAGCAATACAGATTCCGGAAAAGACAGCAGGTGTGTCCCCTACGGCTTTGATCTGACTCAACATAGCAAGGGGCGTCCCGATTAAACTGACACCTCTGACTAATTGATCGGGTCTTCCATCAGCAAAAATTTGATATACTTCGATGGGAGTAATCTTAAAAGCGTTGGGGATTTCCCGGCCGGTAAGGGTATAACCTCCGGTCACGTTTTTAAGATAGATTCCAAACTCTATGTTTTGTTTTATCAATTCCTGGCGTAATTGTTCACGAAGTTGGATATCCGTGTAGTTTTCATCACTTTCTACAATCATATTGGATTGTCTAGAAATGGGCTGCATACCTGCTTCTGCTCTGGCATGTCCATTGGAGTATTCGAATCCGTCAATGGGAGTACGTGACATGAGGAAAGAGTTCAAAACTCCTTGTTTAATGACTTCAACACGACAGCCTCTGATTCCCTCTTCATCAAAAATATAACTTCCACTAAGAGGAAGTTCCTCATAAAACTGCAAAGTCGGATCAAAGGTAATATTAATATGGGGATTGAGGATCTGTTCTCCAACTTTTTTCTTAAAGGTCTGCCCATCTCGTTCACTTTTAAGACGGGAACCTTCCACTCGGTGTCCAAAAAGTTCATGAAATAAAACTGCTGCTGCATCATTAGAAAGTAAAGCAGGTCCTGAAAAAGATTCCAGGATGGGTGCTGTTCTCAAATTGAGAAACAGTTCTTTGAGCTCAATTATTTTCTTTTCAATAACTTCATCTGAAGGAAATTCCATCGGATCAAAAGCAAACCAGGAGTGATAAATCGGGATATCCATTCCATCTTCAGCTTTTCCATCAATGTAAATAGAGAGGTAACTGCTTGAGTGATTTTGAACGATACTATTCCCTTCACTACTCACGTAGTATTTACGTGTTAATTTGTATTGAATGGAAGTTTGAGCTGTGATAATATCATGAAATGGGAATAATTTTCCAGAATATGATCTTAATTTTCCTTTCCATAGCTCCATATTGAAATTAGCGTTGGAAATGGGAGGTTCATAATAACTTTCCAGGAGACTTTCAGTAAAGTCTGGGCTGGAATCTTCTGATTCAATAAGAAGAACACTGTTGGATTTCACCTGTTGATATTGTGCTGCTGCTTTTCGATAAGCTATCCCGGTCTCTCGCCGGAGAACTTGTTTGAGAGCAGCAGTCTCATCTGTAATAGGAATTTTAATTTCATACTCTTGGGATCCGAAATGAGAATATCCTGATCTGATCTCTCGAAAATTATCCATTGTCATAGAGCCTATCCGAACCTGAATAGTGACTACTCTTTTGTGTTCTTCGTCAGATTGATTAATCACGTTAAAGAGAGAACTGATTTTGAAGGTGTGGTTCTCTTCCAGGCGGTAGGTGAGGATATAGGCCGGAGGATCTAATTCTTTAAGTTCGGCAAAATTTTTATCACACTCTTCTTTCAATGTTTGTAATAAAATATCCTGTTCGCTTTGATTTTGACTTAAAAGCGAGTTTGAAAATAAAAGGAATACTCCAACCAGCGTAAAACAGAGATGACGAAGTTGAATCATCTTACTTAGATTTAACAACCGACAAAGGTAATTAAAAAAAATGAAACAGTTCAGAGGATAAAAAAAGAACTCAAAATTAATTTGAATTCTTTTTCTATCTATTAAAAATGATGACTCTAAAGCGATTTTACTATTCTAATTCGTGAACAACAAGACCTGAGCGCAATTTAGGTTCAAACCAAGTTGTTTTTGGTGGCATGATATTGTTTGTATCAGCAATATCAATTAATTGCTGCATAGAAACTGGATAAAGTGCAAAAGCAACCTTCATTTCTCCACTATCTACCCTTCTTTGTAGTTCTCCTAATCCACGGATTCCACCAACAAAATCGATTCTATTATCTGTTCTTAAATCTTTAATTCCTAAAATATGATCCA
Organism: Bacteroidota bacterium; assembly: GCA_029570835.1. Lineage (GTDB taxonomy): Bacteria > Bacteroidota > Bacteroidia > Bacteroidales > WCHB1-69 > UBA5429. The sequence goes on along the minus strand of JAKPTX010000098.1, from coordinate 2,036 downwards.
ATACTAAATCAGAAAGGATTGTTACATCAAGAACACCAATAGGATCACTATCATTGTAAGTTCCGGCTTTAGCAATGAGTTGGTACCAATTGCCACCTAAATACATACTAAATTCATGTAGTCGGGTTGGTTTATAGATTTCTTTACCAATCAAATTAAGATCAAAGTATTTTTTCAATAATTCTATAAACTGTTCCTCTGTATGACCATTAAGATCTTTAACCACTCTATTATAGTCAATAATTTTCAAATGATTATCAGGGAAAATCACAGCCATAAAATAGTTGTATTCTTCTTTTCCGTTATGGTTTGGATTCGCATTTCTTTTTTCACTACCTACCAATGCTGCAGCTGCAGTACGGTGATGTCCATCTGCAACATAGAGATAGGGGATTTCGGTTCTGAAAATTTCAACAATCTCATCATTAGTTTTTTTGTCATTGATTACCCAAAAAGTATGTCCAAATCCTTCATCAGCAACAAAGTCATACTCCGGCTCTTGCGAAGAGGTTATTCTCTCGACAATAGCATCAATTCTTTTGTTTGCAGGATAAGTGAAAAATACAGGTTCTACATTAGCATTAGTGATTCTGACGTGAATCATGCGATCTTCCTCTTTATCTTTACGTGTTAATTCATGCTTTTTAATATTATTATTGAGATAATCATCGATATGAGCACACCCAACAATACCATACTGAGTTCTTCCGTCCATAGTTTGTGCATAGATATAGAAGTTCTCCTCTTGATCTTGAACTAACCATTTGTTGTCTTTAAAGCGTTGAAAGTTTTTAACTACTTGATTATATACTTCTTGGGAGTGTTCATCTGTTCCTACAGGAAGATCAATTTCAGCTTTAGTAACATGTAGTAAAGAGTAAGGATTTCCCGCAGCCTCTTTTCTCGCTTCTTCAGAATTAAGTACGTCATAGGGTCTCGAAGCCAAATCTTTTACAATTTCTTTGGGTGGTCTGAGCCCCTTGAAAGGTTTAATTATAGCCATAATTACGAAATATTTAGGTTTTAAAATTAACGCTGCAAAAGTAGTGAAAAATTCAATATAAAAAATAGGGTGTTTTGCTATAAAAACACCCTACATTAAATACTATGGTTGTATAGTTAAATTAATCACATAGAATCATCCGCATCATCTTCATCACGGGACGAAGAAAGTGAACGTTGTAAAGAAGAAATTAAGGACCCAATCATTTTTGTAAGTTCCATTAATTGATTTCTCGAATAATCTTTTTGATCATTATCCCAAAAGTTCATTTGAGCAACAATTTCAGTATAAACAACACACTCTCTAACTGCACTTTTAGCCATCTTTAAATAGTAGATAAACTGTGTTTTGTTTCTCGCAGATCCTTCAGCTAAATGAAGTCCTATACTCTGAGCCGATCTAAGAAAGGGATCCTCTAAACTAAGTTGATGAGGGGCAGGGATTGCACTAAGGTTTTTGTATAACCAAGTGATATAATCCAATGTTTTTGCGTAGATACGTAAGTCTTCAAACCTAAAAAAACTTACGGTGTTTTCTTGTTCGTTCATAATGATATATGTTAAGTGAGAAAATTCCCTCAAAGATAGCTTTTTTTTATCAAAAAACAACAAATATTTGATTTTTTTAACAAAAAAACACCTTTTTATTAGATATCTAGACATTTTTATGGCAAAAAAGACCATTTTTACCTCTAAAAATGATATAAATCGATAAATGAGGGTTGTTTTTTTAGAAAATCTTGATCCAAATTTGAATTTTTACTTCTTTTTTTTCACACAATTATGATGAATAACTTTTTGTATTTTTGCAAACTATTATAATGCAGGTAAAAGTATGAAACTGATTGGTCCTAAAAAGAGGGTTGCAGCTCAAAGTGAAACGATATTTAATCTAGTTTCAAATTGCTCTCATTTAAGTAAATATATGCCTTCTGAATATGAACTTATTGCTTCCGATTCGGATAGTATCGAAATTGAAATCACAAACATTGCCAAATTAAAGATCAAAATTGCGAATAGAGTTCCATTTTCCA
>JAKPTX010000087.1 GCA_029570835.1 Bacteroidota bacterium | reverse complement strand
TTAAGCGATTTTGTGTATCGGGAATATCTTTAACTGTTTTATTCTTAATATCATCATTTATCTCTCTCCATTTTATTAATTTACTTGCCGATAGATATTCTAAATTTAATTCGCTACAAATTTGTCGGCAAATTGTACTTTTACCAACTCCATGTACTCCTCCAACGAATGCTATTCTATTGTCTATTTTATTCACTTTATTTGAGTTTTTGCTGTGTCCAATCAGCCATGCTAGCAATAACTAGTTTACAAGAAAAATAACTTGCCGCAATTAATTACAATAATTCCATTACCCCTCCAACGCCTTAATATTCTCCTTCAACACCGCGATTTTACTTTCGGCATCGGCTTGTTTTTTGCGTTCGTTTTCAACAATTTCGGGTTTAGCATTTTGTACAAAACGCTCATTGCTAAGTTTTTTCAATACCGATTGCAAGAATCCTTCCAAGTATTCCAATTCGGCTTGCAACTTCTTAATTTCGGCTTCTTTATCCAATTTATCGGCAAGTGGAACGGTGTATTCCGTTGTTCCAACCAAAAATCCTGCAGCACCGATTTGCTTTCCGTTTACCGAAGTGATAGAGCTTAGATTTGCCATTTTGATAATCGCATCATCCAATTTTCCATCGTGTTCCCCCACAATTTGCAACTCCAACTCCTCTCTTTGAGCGATATTTTTCTCCAATCGGATTGTGCGAATACCTGCCACAATCTGTTTAACATCTTCAAAATCGGCAAGTAGCTGTGTATCAACCGCACTTGCTTCGGGTTGAGCGGCATACATAATGCTCTCTCCCGATTGACGCTCGTAAACCGCTTGCCACAGCTCTTCCGTGATAAACGGCATAAATGGGTGCAAAAGTCGCAGCAGACTATCGAAAAATTCCAATGTTGAATCGAAAGTGGCTTTATCAATCGGTTGTTGATAAGCGGGTTTCACAAGTTCGAGATACCACGATGAGAACTCGTCCCAGAAAAGTTTATAGAGCAACATCAACGCTTCCGACAAACGATATTTCGAGAACAAATCGTCCATTTCGACAATAGTTTCCGAAAGTTTGTTGCGGAACCAATCAATCGCAATTTTCGACGAATCGGGTTGAGCAATACTTTCGCTTACTTCCCAGCCTTTTACCAATCGGAAAGCGTTCCATATCTTGTTGTTAAAGTTTCGTCCTTGCTCGCAAAGAGTTTCATCGAAAAGCAAGTCGTTTCCGGCTGCCGACGAAAGCAACATTCCCATACGCACGCCATCGGCTCCGTATTGTTCCATCAATTCGATTGGATCGGGCGAGTTGCCGAGCTGTTTCGACATTTTACGTCCGAGTTTATCGCGAACAATTCCCGTGAAGTAAACATTTCGGAAACAGGGTTGTTTACGATATTCGTAGCCCGACATAATCATACGTGCAACCCAGAAAAAGATAATATCGGGTCCCGTTACCAAATCGTTGGTGGGATAGTAATATTTAATATCTTTATTGTCAGGATTATTGATGCCATCGAATACCGAAATGGGCCACAACCACGATGAAAACCAGGTATCAAGCACATCCTCATCCTGTTTTAAATCGTCAATTGTAAGCGGATAATCTACTTGCGTTTTTGCTTTCTGAAACGCCTCCTCTTTGGTCAAAGCAACCACGTAACCGCCTTGCGGAAGGAAATACGCCGGTATCTGATGTCCCCACCACAATTGGCGACTGATACACCAATCTTTAATGTTTTCCATCCAGTGAGCGTACGTATTCTTGAATTTATCAGGGAAGAAACGGATCGTATCGTTCATCACTACTTCCAGAGCCGGTTTGGCTAATTCTTCCATTTTACAGAACCATTGCAGTGAAAGTTTGGGTTCAATCACCTCTTTAGTCCGTTCAGAGTAGCCTACTTTATTGTCATAATCCTCAATTTTTACGATATGTCCTGCCGCTTCGAGCAATGGAACAATCTGTTTTCTGGCTTCAAAGCGATCTACACCGATCAATATTTCTGCACTTTCATTCAACGTTCCGTTATCGTTGAAGATATTGATAGTGGGGAGGTTATGTTTAATTCCGATGTGGTAGTCGTTGATATCGTGAGCCGGCGTAATTTTCAATGCACCGGTACCAAATTCGCGATCTACATATTCGTCAAAAATAAGAGGAATAGAACGATTCACCAAAGGAACGATACATCTTTTGCCTTTTAAATGTTGAAAACGTTCATCTTCCGGGTGCATACAAACTGCCACGTCGCCCAAAATAGTTTCCGGACGGGTTGTCGCAATGGTAATCCACTGGTCATTTTCCCCTTCAATCTGATAACGAACGTAATAAAGCTTTGATTTTACCTCTTTATAGATTACCTCTTCGTCAGAAACAGCTGTCAACGCTTTGGGGTCCCAGTTCACCATACGAACTCCGCGGTAAATCAATCCTTTTTCGTAAAGGTCTATAAATACGTCGATTACAGCTTCCGAAAGATCCTCGTCCATAGTAAATTTAGTACGTGACCAGTCACAAGAAGCGCCCAATTTTTTCAATTGCTGTAAAATGATTCCCCCATGTTTTTCTTTCCACTCCCAGGCATGTTCTAAAAACTCTTCACGAGTCAGGTCATTTTTCTCAATTCCTTTCTCTTGCAACAACTCCACAACCTTGGCTTCCGTAGCGATAGAGGCGTGGTCGGTACCGGGAACCCACAGCGCATTATAGCCGAGCATACGCGCACGACGAATCAGCACATCCTGGATCGTATTGTTGAGCATGTGTCCCATATGCAACACACCGGTTACATTGGGTGGCGGAATTACAATCGAATAAGGTGGTTTATCATTGGGTGTCGAATGGAACAGATTCTGCTTTTCCCAGAAGCTATACCACTTATCTTCAATGTTTTGCGGATCATATTTTGTAGCAATCTCTTTCATAGTCATACTTTTTCTAAAAAGATGCAAATTTACGATTTTTTTTTTGATTTAGGATTTCATTTCTAATTTCTAACTTCTTTATTTCTAAATTTAAATAAAGGGGGGCAGAACGGATTTACCTCTTTTGTTATTCCATTTCCCCACTCGAAAAACCATACCATTTTGGACATGTGTGATCAATTACGAATTACGAATTACGACTTTACAAGGTAGAAGGAAGAAGGTAGAAGGTAGAATTGAAAATATCTCTATTTTTGGAATACAATATATATAACACTTTGATTATCTGGATGATGCATTAAAAACAGCTCAATACAAAATTTCGACTTTCGACTTTCGCCTTTCGCCTTTTTTGGTTTCGTAATTCGTAATTGTATTCCGCCTTCCGCCTTCCGCCTTCCGCCTTTTCCTTCTACCTTCTGCCTTCTACCTTCTAAATTAAAGAAATGGGGTGCAGCACCAGTATGACGGTTACAGCTAATACCAATAGATTCAGAATGAACTTGATCCAATCTTTAACCGGGATTACCGAAACCCCGATAAAAATAAAAATTACAGGCCACAGCTTGCGGATGTCCAGCCAGCATAATGTGACTATCGCGGATGAATGAAGAATCCATAAAATGCCGACTGTAATGAGGAGGATGCCCCAAAAAAATTGATTGTATTTCATGGTTTATTACTTTTTAGTGTATCGAAATGAGGAGAGAAGAATAATTATCCCGATTAAAATCAGGAATGCAGGGAAGTAGATTCGGGGTGAGAAGAGTGGAAGGAATTGTGCAAGAAGCCAGATAATCCCTGCTCCAATAAGCAGCACACCTATGATAGCTAAAATCCACCTTCCTACCTCGGATTTATCCTGATAGTACTCATATTGCTCTTTGACATCTCTGCCAAAACTCTCCGCATTCTCTTTTATTTCCTCTGCGAATTGTTCAAATTGTTCTTCCCGTCTGTCATTTTTTTTTTCGTAGTACCCATCTCCGGGTTCATCTGGAACAACGAGCGCCATGATAATATATAAGAGGAGTCCGGATCCTCCGAAAAGTGTCAGGATGATAAAAATAACTCTGATAATGACCGGATCCATCCCGAAATGGGCTCCCAATCCGCCACAAATACCGGCTAATTTACGATCTGTTCTGCTGCGATACAATTTTCTATATTCCATAATAGATGTTTTTTCTTGATTATTGTTGTCAAAATTGTTCATTGACCCCATTCAGAGATCAACCCACAAAAATACATTTTTTTCTTTATAAAATCGAGTTACAATATTGTTAAATTATCTATAACTTTGCCGTTTGAATATGGAACAGGTTTATTTAGGATTAGGTAGTAATTTAGGGGATCGGCAGGCCAATTTGGAAGAAGCTATCTCTCAGATCACCACAGAAGTAGGGGCGGTGATCAGTAGCTCTTCTGTGATGGAAACCCCGGCGTGGGGATTCTTAGGTCCCCCCTTTTTTAATTTAGTCATAAAAATAAAAACAAAACTAAATCCTATTGAGCTGTTACAGAAATTAAAAGCGATTGAAAAAAAAATGGGGCGTTCGACAAAAACAAAAGTAGAAGACGGAAAACCGATCTATACTGATCGTCTGATTGATATTGACATCTTAACGTATGGATTTCATGAAATCAAAAGTGAAGAGCTGACGATACCCCATCCGGCGATGCTGCAACGCGATTTCGTAATGATTTCGCTGCGTGAAATTGTGGATGAAGAGACTTGGAAATGGATTAACAGAACTCAATAACTACTACTATGAAATACGAATATATTGTTATCGAAGGGGCAATTGGAGCCGGTAAAACTTCCCTGGCGGAGTTGTTGGCACAAGATTTTAATGCGGAATTGGTGTTGGAAAGATTCGTGGATAATAATTTTTTGCCCAAATTTTATAAAGATCCGGAACATTATGCTTTTCCGTTGGAGATGACATTTTTAACTGATCGCTATCAGCAACTTAAAGATTTGTTGTCGAAGCGAGACCTCTTTAAAAACTTGGTTATTGCTGATTATTTTATCGACAAATGTTTGATTTTTTCAAAAAATAATCTCAATCCTGACGAATACGCACTTTTTAAGAAGGTATATGATATGATTTCTGCATACTTACCTAAGCCGGATCTGTTGATTTATTTACATAAAACTCCTGAAAATCTGCTTAAAAATATCATTAAGCGGGGGAGAAGTTATGAGCAAAATATAGAGTTAAGCTATTTGGATGCGATTCAGGAGAATTATATTACCTACTTGAAACAGTGGGAGAGTTTTCCTGTTTTGATGGTAGAATCGGACCATTTGGATTTTGTAAATAATAGGGAGGATTACTTAAAGTTGAGAGATTTAACGTTGCAAAGTTACCCTGTCGGAATAACACCAATTATTTTTTAAAAAAAGTGGCAGAATGAATCAATTATTTTTATTATCTTTGCTGCTTGTAAAAACCGAGTAAGATTAAAAAAAATATCACATTATGAGATCTCAAACATTATTTCGTATTTTATTGGTTATCTTAGTTTTAGTGCTAGCAGTTTTAGCTTTTAGAAGCATTATGCGTCCTGAAAAGTTTAAACTTGTTTATGAGCAAAGACACAATGAAATTAGGAACAGACTAATCACAATTCGTGCAGCACAGCAAATTTATAAGTTAGAACACAAAGATTTTGCTAAGGATATAGATGAATTGTACGATTTTGTTCAAAACGGTACTGTTACAATTGTTAAAATTTCCGGTTCTATTCCCGAAGGGATGTCTGAAGCTGAAGCTTTTGAGAAAGGCTTGATCACTAAGACAGAGTTAAAATATCCGGCATCAAAGAGAGTTTTGGAATCGGATGTCAATGTAAAAGAGGCTAATTTGAAAAATTTTCATAGAATTCCGGAAACAGACGGAAAGAAGTTTGAGATTCAAACATCTACAATCAAAGGTTCAACCTATGAGATTGGGGTTTATAGGATTGATGTTCCGTTAGATGATATTTTGGCGAATATGCATCGTTCTATTTCACCCGAAGGTGCCAATATTTTCAAGAGATTTTACAACTATATTATGTACACAGGATTGGAAGATGAGACTCAGTACAGAAAACAATATAGTCCTATGTTTATGGGGTCTTTGACTGAGGCATCTACATCCGGAAGTTGGGAAATATAATGCTGAAAAATATTTTTAAAGATAATCTCAAAACCATTCGTCTTAATACGAATGGTTTTTCGTATTTGGGTAGCCTGACACCACTCTTTTCAATCGATTGTCCGGAAGAAGAGTTGTTGGTTGTGATTGCGCACCAACCTCCTGTTGTGGTTCCGATTGAACTGTATGATCCGGAAACTGACGTAGATTATCTTAAAGTACAATATGATGTTTCGCAGCTGGAAGAGGTGGTTGTGTCAGAGTTTAAAGATTATTCTCTTTTGAATTTTATTACTCATGATCAAAAGCGGAAACTGGAAACGGTAGATAAACCGATTCATTTTATTCCTCTTTTCCTCTTTCAAATTTTGCATATTCCTCAAATTCCTGAGAAAACAATCCTGATTGATTTACAAAATGATACACTACAAATCTCCCTTTTGATGTATGAAGAGTTGCAATTTATTACGTACTTCAATCTGGTAGGGGAGATGGATGGGTTGTATCATCTGATCAATATTTGTACTCAATATGAGATTCCAAGGGAAGAAGCAGAAGTTTTTTATACTCATATCACTCCTTCAATGGAGAAATTGTTGAAACCCTATTTTAAGCTGAATTCACTTTTGAAGAAGTGAGACTGTTAAATCTTTGACTATGAGAATTATAAGCGGAAAGAATAAAGGTAGAAAAATTGAAGCTCCTGCGTCATTACCGGTTAGACCTACTACCGACCTGGGGAAGGAGAGTCTGTTCAATATTTTAAATCATTACTTCTTTTTTGATCGTGTTGCGGTATTGGATCTTTTTGCCGGAACCGGAAATATAACTTATGAATTTGCTTCCCGGGGTGCTGTTTCCGTTACTTCGGTGGATCAACATCAGGGGTGTACGCAGTTTATCCGTAAAACCTGCGACAAGCTGAACTATGACCAGGTAACGGTACTACGGGAAGATGCACTACACTTTCTGGCTAGAACACGTCAAAAGTATGATTTGATCTTTGCAGATCCGCCCTATGATTGGACAGAATTGCCCAAATTGGTGAACCTGGTGTTCAATAAAGAGCTGTTAAAACCGGATGGCTGGCTTATTTTAGAGCATCCTAAACAGTTTAACTTTTCCGAACATCCCCAATTCTATCAACATCGCAAATATGGGAAGTTGAATTTCAGTTTTTTGGTTAACTTTACTCCTGAAGAGGAGGAAACAATGGAGGAAGAGGAGCGTGATGAATGATCAAAAGAAGGTTTTAGTTTTCGGATTGGGTAATCCCGAGGATAAATACGCCGGAACACGCCACAATATTGGTTTTGAGGTAGCGTATGCCCTGGGAAAACGTTTGGAAGTAACTTTTAAGCAGGAGCGTTATGGCATGGTGGCGCGAGGGAAATGGAAAGGGAGGACGATTGTGATTATTATGCCCACAACTTACATGAATTTGAGCGGTAATGCCGTCAGATATTGGATGGAACAGGAAAAGGTGACTACGCAACAAATTATGGTGATTGCGGATGATATCGATCTGCCTGTGGCGCAGTTGAGGATTCGTCCCAAAGGGGGTGGCGGTTCTCATAACGGACTCAATCATATCATTGAAGTGCTGGGTAATGGGAATTATCCCCGTTTGCGCTTTGGAATCGGCAAAAATTATCCGATTGGATATCAGGTGGAGTATGTGTTGGGTAAATTTGAACCGGAGGAGCGTCCCGAGATTGACAAAGCGGTTGACCGCAGTGTGGATATCTGCTTATCATTCGCTACTGCCGGATTGCAACGTACTATGAATCAGTACAATCAGAAAGAGAATAAAGAGAAAGAAAATAAAGATAATAATAACGACAACCATGTTGAAACAGCTGCTACGGAGTAGTTTATTGCTTCTTTTTCTTTTTATTTTCTGCATTTCGTCAAAAGCACAGCGTCAGATTGGTGATTATCCTTTCTATTATGGTTTCAAGATAGGCTATAATTTGGCATTGGAGCGCGATTACAGTACCGTACCCGGTGATCGGACCCGGGCGGGCTATTTCGGACTCTGGGCAGAGTATGGCGACCCTTTTTTTGTGCATAGCGGTGTACAGTTTTTGATTCAGAAACGTTACTTTCTCAATGATACGACTCATTTGGCGGGTATGTTGGAGACTCGTTATGTACAAATACCAATTGGTGGGGGACTAAATATTCGATTGAACAAACATCATGCTCTCCTTCTCAAAGCGGGTGGCGTTTATCAACAGTTGCTTAAAGTATCGATTAATAATATCGGTTATTCGATGGGCAATATCACCAAGTCTCACTTTAATCTGTTTTGTGGGGTAGGTTATCGTTACCGTTTTGTAACATTGGAGCTTAATTACCTTCATTTTCTGCGAAATTTCGACACCATTTCACCCAAAAATAAAGAAAAATACCTCGAAATGGCGCTTCTTTTTTCCTTTTAATTGAAAATATCGAATTGGTTATCAGCAAGATAAAAAAAAGAATCAAAAAATATTGATTTTTTACTCTTTGTGTCATAAAAAGTTGTACTTTTGCCTCCTCAATCACTGAGAGGGAGTTTAGCTCAGCCGGTTCAGAGCATCTGCCTTACAAGCAGAGGGTCGGCGGTTCGAATCCGTCAACTCCCACAATGATAATCAGGCACTTACAGAATATTTTTGTAGGTGCTTTTTTTTGTTTAGCAGTTTTTACAAAGATAATTACGATTCCTAAATTTAGAATTTAGAATTTAGAATTGTCTTATCCACCTATTTAAGAACATAATTCCTTGATATTCAATTATATCAATTGCCACGTCCCTTTAGGGCGTGGATTAGAATTAACCTCAAAACCAAAGGGCTTTAGCCCAAATTTATATAATGTCACCCCTTCGGGGTTATTTAAAAGTCGATAAATACAAGTCATATGTTTCGAAGGGATTATGCCGTAGAGACGCAATGCTTTGCGTCTCTAAAATAAAACGTGATAATTAATTAATTCCGAAATTTCATTCCGCC
>JAKPTX010000083.1 GCA_029570835.1 Bacteroidota bacterium | reverse complement strand
ACTATAGGCGATGAATCGCCCTTTGTACAGGTCAACAGCGCGGGGAACGTGAGGACCGTGACCCAGCACAAGATCTGCGCCGGCATCGATTGCCATGCGTGCAAACTCATAAGGATTGCCTCTGTCCTCCTCCAGAAAGATTTCCGTTTCTCGAGTAATGTGTCTCATCGCTACTCCTTCCGCTCCCCCGTGAAAAGAGACGATGACAATATCACTAATGGAATCCAAATGAGAAATAATTTTTCCTGCATTGGCGTAATCATTCATTTTGACCGTCCCCTTATTGTGCGCAAACGCCGCAAAGCCGTATCGAATCCCATCCTTTTCAAAAGTAACATACGGATACTCCTCCAAACCGGCATAATAGATGCCAGATGAATCTAAAAGCCGAACTGTATTGGTTATTCCGGTAATTCCAAAATCACGGATATGATTATTGGCTATGCTCAACAAATTAAATCCGGCATCCACAAAATAATCAACATAGTGATCCGGCATTTTAAAAGCGTAACACTTTGTTGAGTCCTGACATTTTTTAATTTCCCCTTCACCGGTCAGAAACACGCCTTCCAGATTGGCAAATGAAACGTCCCCTTTGCTGATAATTTTCTTAACCGGAAGTAAAAGTTCCTTCCCATCATGGGGCGAAAGGTAAGTGCTGTCCGGGAAATTAGTCCCCAACATAACATCTCCAACAGCTATTATTTTGACTGTTTTGGGATGGGAATTTCGATGGTGCGATTGTCCAATCAACGATACAGATGCGAAAAGAAGAATGAAAGTCAAAATAAATCGCATATCTTTCATGATTAGAGTTTTACAACTGCAAAGATACAACAAAACAATTACGAATTACGAATTACGGATAGTGCAAATACTAATTGAACATAATTGTTTGTAATTTGTAAAAAAAAGTATAATTTTGCAGCTTCGAAAAAAAAAGCCAATTCTGAATGACAGAACAGGATCATAAAGTTCAGAAATGGCTTCTTTCCGAAGAAAGATAAGAAGTGGTATGAATTGCCTCCCCCCTTATTTTTTTAATAACAAAATAAAAAACAAAAAAATGAAAACATAAGGCAACTTTTTCTCAAAACAGGGTCTAATAATAATGATCAATTTGAGCACTAAAGTTAACAATAATTAAAAAAACACACAATTTAACACAAATAAAGCAAAATGAAAGTTAGAAAAAACATCGCAATTAGCGAAAATGGCTTTATCTTCAATCCACTGACAGGAGATAGTTTCAGTGTCAATGAAACAGGCGTTTTCATTCTTCAAAAACTAAAAGAGGAGGAAACTATAGAGGCTATTCTTCAAAGCCTGATGGATGAGTATGAGTTAGATGCGCATACTGCCGAAAAAGATTTAAATGATTTCGTATCCATGCTGAAAAGCTATCAATTGATAACCAATGACTAAGAGAAAAATTACTGTAGCAGCTACCGGACTTAATAATATTGACAGTCCGGGACCGGGAATTCCCGTTATTCGCGGTTTGAAAGAAAGTGAAAGCCTTGATGTTCGCATTATAGGTTTATCTTATGAAACACTTGAACCCGGAATCTATATGGATGATCTAGTGGACAAAGTGTATCAATTGCCTTTGCCGACTGCCGGTTCTTCCGTACTCAAAGAAAGATTGAGATATATTGCCAGTCAGGAAAAAATCGACGTGCTGATCCCCAATTTTGATGCGGAATTGCACAATTTTATCAAAATTCAGGATGATCTTAAAAAGGAACTGAACATTGCTACTTTTCTGCCATCACAAGCCATTTTTGATGAACGTCAAAAGTCGGAATTAGGTAAATTTGGAGAGAAGTATGGCGTGAAAGTTCCTGAAAGCCACATGATTAACCAGGTAATGGAGATCAGAAAGCTGGAAGAAAGATTGCATTATCCCATGGTGATTAAAGGTCGTTATTATGATGCTTATATTGCTCAAACATACGAACAAGCGACTAACTTTTTTTATAAAGTAGTAGCAAAATGGGGATATCCAGTTATTGTTCAAGAGTTTGTAACCGGCACGGAAGTGAACGTAACCGCTATTGGTGACGGAAAAGGTACTTGTATCGGTGCTGTCGCAATGCGAAAGTTATACATTAC
>JAKPTX010000067.1 GCA_029570835.1 Bacteroidota bacterium | reverse complement strand
GTTTGCAACGAAATTCTGACGCAACAGGAAATGTTATTCGTTGCCTTCAACTTTCAAAGCTGAAGCTCGGTTTAGAGTTAAAACAAAAGTATAGAGTGAAAAAATGCTTTCTTTCACGATGGAGGAATTTGAAAGAAAGCTAAAGCTCGGTTTAGAGTTAAAACAAAAGTATCCCCCGAAGCCACAAATTCTGCACAATTCCTACCCCACATTTTTGGAGCGGATTAATATATATTTTTTCCATAACCTTGGAATTCGTGAGTTTGTTGTAGCGCGGTTGTAAGTGTGCTTTTTCTTTTTTTCCGTGACCGTGGAATTCGTGAGTTCGTTATAGCTCGGTTGTAAGTGTGCGGGGTTCTTGTTTTAACTCACAATTTTGAAATGAAGAGACCAGTAATAATTTAGTTGCAAGTGTGCACAATTTGAGGGTTGTGGTTTCCGTGAGGGTTGTGGCAAAATTGTAAGTCAAAACAAGCATCGGGTTGGCGAAGCTCGGTTTAGAGTCAAAACAAAAATTCGCCCCGAAGTTTCTTTCTCCGAGGCGAACATATTATTTTACGAATGTGTAAACGCTCAAACGCGTTACTTCACTATCACCATCTTCTTTGTCTGGTTCAGTGAATTCGTACTCAATTTGTAGAAATAGATTCCGTTTCCGCAAAGGTTGCCTTTGCTGTCACGGGCATTCCAGGGAAGATTATTGCTTCCTTGATAAACAGGGAAGGTCTTCACAACCTGACCAAGGATGTTATAGATAGTTACGGTTCCAGTGTCTCCGGCTTTTACATCAACTTTGATTGTTGTGCCATCACCGGCTCTGAAAGGATTCGGATAGGCATTATGCATTATAGTATATTCCGGTAAAACTGGAGGTGTAGGTCCATCTACATAAACTGGAGAAGGTCCGTTAAAGATGCTTTCACCATTCGTTTCCACACATTCCAGCCAGTAGTAATAGGTATTACCATTTTCCACTTCTCTGTCAATATGTTTATAGTTCTGAGTGGTACTGGTATTGGTGGCAGGAATATAGGCAATTTGAAT
>JAKPTX010000048.1 GCA_029570835.1 Bacteroidota bacterium | reverse complement strand
AGGAGTTGCTTCATTTGGTGGTGGTGGTACAGCATCAGGAACATTCACTAAGTGTACGGGAAGAGCTGATGCTTTTGGTGGTAATGGAGGCACGCTATCAGGGCAACTATACTACTGTCGACTTACAACGGGTTCGTTCCAAACATTGGCTGAAGGAGGCAAGTTGCGTGCCTGTGTTGACGGCTCAGATACCTTCATTGATACACGTGATTATGTAGCTCCGTGATAAAGAAATGAATATTGAAATGCACGGCTATTACACAGTGATTTAGTTCACCTTTGGACTGATGTGAGTAAAATAATAACTAAAGTATTAAAATATGTGTATGACAGAAGAACAAGTAAGAGAAAGACTGAGGGATTTACCCGAGGCTCCTATGGGTTTCATGACATTTGCAGAACCCGGAGACTTTCACGGTATAGTAGAATGGACTGTGAAAAGAGGAAAGATGCTGTCTTTTCGATTATTGGACCATACCAATTGTGAAATCCTTCACACACAGTTCTCAAAAGATACGGAGATTGCATGGCATTCCCACGGCGCAGAATCTGAAGAGATAATGGTTGTGTTGGAAGGTAGCATGCTTGTCATTTTGGAGAATGGAGATAGAATCAAACTTGAGGAAAAAGATAAGCTGATAATACCAAAAGGCACACAACACATGGCTGTTATTGGTGACAAACCCTGCCAGATAATAGCTATGACAATACCTAAGGAGAAGTATGAGTGACGATAATTCTACTAAGACATGGAAGGAGTGGGCAATTCAGACAAGTACTGAATTGGAAAACCTTGTAGAGAAGGTTAAAGAGAATTGTCAGAAACACGACAGACTTCAAGAGAAGTATGATGATTTGAAAGAAAAGTTCATACGTCTTGAAACACGGGTATATGTTGTTGTACCTATTATAATGATAATTGTAGAAATCTTTCTGGAGAAATTTTTAAAATGAAATGTTAAAGCGTGAGAAAATATTCTTTGCTTGTATAGGAATTGTTTATGTTGCTGTTATTGTTATACTAATGTGTGATTACGGATTATTATGAATACGAAACAAAAACTCGCTTGGGAAATTGCTTTAAGCCAATACGGTGAAAAAGAACGTCGTGGTGGTGAAAATAGTGTTATCCTAAAATATTTTAGTGAAATTGGGTTTCCTGAAATTAAAGAGGATGAAGTGCCTTGGTGTTCTGCCTTTGTAAATTGGTGCGTTATGAAAGCCGGATTGCCTATTACCAAAAATCTTGCTGCTCGTAGTTGGCTTGGTTGGGGTAAGAAAGTTATGGTTCCCGAAATTGGTGATATAGCCGTTTTTAAACGTGGTACATTGGGGTGGCAAGGACACGTTGGTTTTTACGTTAAAAACGATGGGTTCTACGTTTGGGTATTGGGTGGAAACCAATCCGATGAGGTACGGATTTCAAAATATCCCGGTACGGAATTACTTGGTTATAGGAGATATGAATAATGTGTGAATTACACGTACATACCGAAGGTACTTTATCTATAAACGCTTACAGGTATGATCCTACTCATACCACAACGTTACGGAATAGGTTTGCAAGTAGCAGTAACCGTTATTTCAATTATTTGGTTAATGCTATACGTAGTTCGGTAAGTACAAATAATTCATTTGGTTTTGGTACGGGTGCTGGGGCTGAACAAATTCGTGCGTTCAATCTTTGGTTGGATAACCAATTAGCCAACTACATCAATTCAAATTGGATGGATAAGTACGTTGAAGAAGCGTACCGTAAGGGGCTTATCCGGGCAAGGAACGAGTTAATTAAGGCAGGGTATCAAGTGCCACGTATTGACGACGTAAACGCCTTGATGAGGTTACCACAACACGCCAAGAATATTGCTCTTTTAAAAGAACGTTTGGCTATTGAGTTACGTGGTATTACCGAGGCTTTAAAACAGCAATTAGGGCGTGTACTATCGTCAAGCGTTATTACGGGTGATACGAATAAGGTAATAGCCCAAAAGTTGATTTCTGTTATTACGGGTAAGAACGCAAAGCAATTAGGTGTAACCGATACTTTGGGTAGGTTCATGCCAGCCCGTCGTCGTGCTGAACTTATGGCTCGTACCGAAGTTGTAAGGGCTCATCATTTGGCTAATATTGCAGAATATCGTAGTTGGGGGGTTGAAGGTGTTCGTATTATGGCTGAATGGCTTACTGCCGGTGATGAACGTGTTTGTGCCGTTTGTGCTTCTTTAGAAGGTAGAATCTTTACTTTAGACGAAATTGAGGGTATGATTCCACAGCATCCGCAATGTTTTATTGACCCACAAACTCCTATTTATACTTCTGAAGGTTGGAAACCTATTGGGAATGTAAAGATAGGAGATTATGTGCTTACTCATAAGAAAAGGTTTAAAAAGGTTTATGCCTTACCCAGAACTGAAAAACAATTACCTGAAGTTGTTAAATTTACTTTCGAATCAGGAAGAACTTTAACTTTAACGTCTAAACATCCTGTACTTAAAACAAAATTTGGGAATAGAAGTCGTTGGATTGAAGCTGATAAAATAAAAGTAGGTGATAATTTAATTTCGCTTGGTAATGAATGTGTACGGTGTGGAAAAGTAACAGCATATCATAAAAAATATTGTTCAGCTACTTGTAGGAGTAAAGATATTACAGAAAAACAATGGGCTAATCCTGAACATAGAAGAATTGTTTCTGAAAAGAATAGTGTAGCAAATAAAAAACAGTATGCTTCTGGTGAAAGGGATAGGTTTGCAATTACTAAAAAGGCTAATGAAAAGACCAGGCAAATGGTAAAAGATGGTACATTTGGTTGGTGGATGGATGAGGCTTTTATTGAAAAATTTAAAAAATCAGCTCATACACCAGAAATTAATAAAAGAAGTTCTGAACGTATGAAGTTGAACAATCCTATGAGTAACCCTAAAACAGTAGAAAAAGTACAACAATCTTTAAAAATTGTATATTTGGCTAATCCTGAAAAAAGATTAAATGCAAGGTTAGTTAAAATGCGTTGGAGTGGTAAAATGACATGGATTGAAGAAAGAATGGCTAATTTGTTAGATAGAATTGGTATAGCTTATATTTCTCAATACCCTATTTTAAATTATCGTGTAGATTTTGCTATACCAACATTAAAAATAGTAATAGAATGTGATGGAGAACAATGGCATAAAGATAAACGCCATGATAGAATTAGACAAAGAAAAATTGAAAAAGAAGGTTGGTTTGTTTTACGATATACAGGTTCAAAAATTAATAAATGTATAGATGAAATAGAAGGTGAATTAAAAAGAGTTGTAAAAAATCATACTGGAGAATATAATTTACTTGGATTAAAAGTAAGGTCTGTAAAGAAATGGATTATTAAAAAACCAAGGACTTTATATAATTTAAGTGTTGAAGATGATGAATCTTATATTGCTAAGGGAGTTGTAGTACATAATTGCCGATGTATGGCTCTCCCAATAAAAGTAAATATTAAGTAAATAATATTATATTTGTAAGGCTAAAACTTATAGAACAATGGATTTAACGGAAAACATATTAATTCAAGTTTCAGTTAATAAAGCAACACAGACGGCTTATCAACCAAATACGGTTTTAGTTGAGAATAAACAGTATTTGGTTGTTCCAGTTGTGATGATGGTTGAAGGAGTTCATAACGGGAGTGCTGGTCCTGTATTTCATTCAGCCGAAGAACTTGGTAAAAGTACCTCTGCTTGGGAAGGAATGCCTGTTACGATTCATCACCCGGAACAGGATGGAAATTTTGTATCGGTAAACGCAGATGGTATTTTTGAATCATACGCCGTAGGTTATGTATCTGATGCTGTAATGAAAGGTGACAGGCTTACTGCAAAAGTGTATTTAGACGTACAACGTTTAACGGCTATTTCACCACAAACGTTACTTTCCGTACAACAAGGAAAAATAATGGAAGTTAGTGTAGGTGTTTATACTAATGATGATGAAATTACAGGAGAATGGAATGGAGAAACATATATAAAAATAGCCAGAAATCACATACCTGACCATCTTGCCATCTTGCCCGGGGAAGTTGGTGCGTGTTCTGTGAAAGACGGTTGTGGTTTGCGAGTTAATAACGAAAACAAAGGAGGTAAAGAAAAGGTAATGGAAGTAAATGACAAATTATTGAAAGACCTTACTTTAAAAGGTTATTCAGCAACATTAATTACCCAAGTAGAAGGTTTGCAAGAACGTCTTGAAAAGGTTCGTGAAAGTCTTTACTCTAAAGATTCCGATTCAGCGGAATACTACATAGAGGAAGTTTTTGACACGTATGCCGTATTTAGGTTACATACAAGGGTAAAAGAGGGGGACTATTGGAAAACATCTAATGTACAATTATTGAAACAGACTTATCAAATCAATGCCGATGGCACGGTCGAATGGGTTGGTGAGCCTGTCAAGGTTGTACGTAATGTTGAGTATATTCAAGTAAACAACAAAAAAGAAGAAGAAATGTGTGAACCGTGTAAAGAAAGGGTCAACGAACTAATTGCACACGCATCTACTCATTTTGACGAAACAGATAGGGAATGGTTGGAAGCACTAACCGAGGATAAGTTGGATAAACTTGTTCCGAAAAATATGCAGGTAAATGTTACCTTACCTTCCGTAGAAGATGCTGTTAAAGTGATTCAGACTAATGCAAAAGGTTTGGACGATTACTTGAACGTTCTTCCTGAAAATGTAAGAGCCGAAGTAAATCTTGGACTTGCTACTTTTAAGGAAAGAAAAGATGCTGTAATTGCCACTATTCAAGCTAATACTGAAAAGGATACTTGGACAGAGGATGAACTGAATGCAATGTCTCTTGCGATGTTGCAGAAAATTGAAAAATCGGTTGTAAAGCCTGATTATTCAATTAATCGTGCAAATGGTGGAAACTCTGATGAAAAAGGAAAAGTTGCTCCACTCATTCTTCCGTAAAAATAAATTATTCTAATTAATAAAGGAGATTTTAAAAATGGCAAAACACACCATTAAAATTAAAAAGTATGCGGATGTTATTGAAGAATATCCCGCAGTTGGTGTTATTACTCCGGGAATGTTGATTGAGGTTACGAGTGCTGATAAGGTACAGCCTCATTCATCTCCAGAGGGTGTTGCACTTGCGATGTTTGCTCTTGAAGATGAACTTCAGGGGCGTGGAATTGATGTAAACTTTGCTGCTGATGAGAAAGTCCAATGTTGGCTTCCTGGTCATGGAGATATGGTTTACGCTCTGTTGGCCGATGGAGAAACGGCTGTAATTGGGAATTGGGTTGCAAGTAATGGCGATGGGAAACTTAAAGTCAGTACAACCAATCCTATTGGTCAAGTTGTTGAAGCGGTTGATATGTCAGGTTCTACCGGAGAAGACCCTTCAGGTCGTGTAATTGTAAGGATTAATTAAAAAGGAGGTAAGTTTATGGAAACTAATGTTTATATGGATTTTATTGGACACGGCAATTCGCAAGGCGAAGTTGCTGCTCAGTTTCAGGCTAATCAACTGAATCCTTCGAAATTACGCCCTTACCTTGCATTGGATGCTGAAGGTAAACTTGGTAGTTATGTTTCGATTTTTAAGGGAGGTGACCCGAAGAAACCTGAAAGTTACAATACTGTACAGGTTAATACTGAAGCCGTACTTCGCAGGGAAGAATGGCAGAGTTTGGATTCTGCAATCCTTGGAATTGCTGAACAGCGTTTGACCGGATTTAATGACCTTGTAAATCGTGGTTTGGTTTACAATCTCGGAAATGCGATGGGTACTACGGTACTTGAATCACATACTGTTTCCGATGCGATGGAAGCCGAAATGACGATGGATGGAGTTTCAAGGAGTAAGGGTGACCGTCCGGTATTCGGAACTACCTACTTGCCTATTCCGATTATTCACGTTGATTATGAAATCAACAGTCGTGTACTTGCAGCGAGTCGTTCACTTGGGAATCCTTTGGATACTACGAGTGCTGAAAGGGCTGCACGTAGAGTGGCAGAAAAATTGGAAGATATGCTGTTTACCAGCACTACTTATTCTTTTGGCGGTGGTACAATTTACAGTCTTGTTAATCATCCGAGCAGGGAACTTGTTAATCTTTCTACTTATGGTGATTGGGCTAATACTGCTACTACTGGAGTAAAGATTGTTGAAAGTGTCCTTGCCATGAAACAGGCTTCGATCAACAATTATTTCTACGGTCCTTGGGTACTTTATATCCCGACGAACTATGAAACACGTCTTGACAATGACTACGATGCTACTACTCCTGGAACCACGATCCGTGAAAGGATTATGAAGATTGCCGGTATTCAGGATATTAAAGTTATTGATCGTTTGGCTTCCAGCAATGTATTGTTGGTTCAGACTACTACGGATGTTGTTCGCATTGTTCGTGGAATGGGTCTTACCAATGTTCAGTGGGGTGCTGAAGGAAACTTTGTCAACAAGTACAAAGTGCTTACCATTCAGGTTCCTCAGATTCGTGCCGATTACAATAACCGTACAGGTATTGTCCACATGGCTTAATTGATTGCTTTTCACTAATCAAGTGATT
>JAKPTX010000021.1 GCA_029570835.1 Bacteroidota bacterium | reverse complement strand
GGGTTTATTAGCGTGCTGTCTTCCCTTGCCCTTTAAATCCCGGTCACCGTCAAAGTAACGATAGCCATGCGCAGTAAGCGCATCTTCTGCTTTTGAATAAAATTCGTGTTTCCCGATGGTCATAACGACCTCGATAATTTTAGAAGGGTAAATAGAAAAGCTCCGCATATTTGCGGTGGTGTTAATAATTACACCCTATACATTTCAAATGTCAACAGCAAATTAGGTATTTATGCTGTTTTAAGCTGCAAAAAACTTCACGGCACCCCAGACAATCAATCCCGACAACCACTTGATACGGCTTGGGAGATCCTTTTTTCCATCTCAATTTTTAGAGCTGATTTTTCTGCCTCGGCTTTATATAGAGATTCCTTAATTGTGATAATTTCATTTTGAACTGTTTCAAATTGCTTAATTTTTTCAATCTCTCGCTTATAAAGTATTTTAAATAATAACCAACTCAATCCCGATCCTACTAAAAAAGATATAATAACCGATGTGGATATAATTACTTGCTCCATAAAGGACCTCCTTTTGTTTTTGATGTCTATGACCAACTTATGGTTGGTTTCATAATTTCCGAATGATTCCCTTTTTAAGCTGTAAAAAACTTCACGGCACCCCAGACAATCAATCCCACCATTGAAACCGCTATAATCCCCACAAAGATCACCAGCCATTTCATAAATCCCAGTACCGCCGCCAATGTGTTACTGGTATCTTCAAACCACTTTTGCAGCAAATTCAGCGTGGCGATAGCCGTGATCATTAAGTCATCAATATGTCCGATCACTGGAATATCTGGAATAATGTCTATCGGTGACAGGTCATAGAGTATGGCTAGTACAAGGAAAACAACCGGAATGACCAAGGACCGTTCTGGAACCTGACTGATCACCTCAACCTCTGACGACTCATTTACGTGTGACATGCGCAATCCCTCTCTTTCTGAAATAAAAAAACCTCCCTAACACGGTGTTATCCGCTCAAGGAGGTTCGCAAAATAAAAGAGGCCTCCATGAGCAAATACTGATTACTCTGGAGACCAACTTTTTCAGATCCCTAGGGCCTGTTTATGTCTATCAGGTGGATAGAGTCACAAGCAAAATTTTGAAAAACTATAAGACCGACGACGGAAAA
>JAKPTX010000010.1 GCA_029570835.1 Bacteroidota bacterium | reverse complement strand
TAGAGTGAATCTGCTATGGGAACAAACTGAACCGTTTCTGTAGTATCGATAATACTACCACCTGAATAAGAAAATGGAAGATCAACCCATGATAATAAGTTCGAACTACACTGTAATTTAATTGTAACTTCAACATTATTATAATTGTAAAAAGAATATTTAAATGATAGCTTACCCATTGCTACATTATCGAAACGAATGAGCGGAGAGATCAAACGTGATACGCCGCTATAACTAGAACTCGAATTGGACACCATTTCACCCTCAGCTCCTCCGGCTTCAGTTCCAGAAGAGGAATAAAACCATCTATCTGATGTAACACCTCCAGAATAGGTTTGTGTCCAACAATTAGGGAAAGTTGTAAACTCCTCTAAATAGGGTAATAGTTTTGCAGGACAACTTTTTGGAACATTTTGTTGCTCATTTTGCATCAAGCAATCAGCCTGTTGTGCTTGTAATCCAAATGAAAATACGACAAGTAACATCAAATAGATCAATGATTTAAATACTGTTTTCATCCTATTATATTTTTTTATGGTTATTAATAATCAAATCGATCTGCTAATATATATATAATATGTATACACTTTTCATCTTTTGTTAATTTTTTATTATTTTTTATTAACAAATAAAGAAGTGCCAAATTTTCACACTTAAGTTATTGTATCACTTTCATTCTAAGGTTATTAGATCAACTATTAGAATATTAATTGTAAATAGTATAAATCAAAACTCCAACTCCTATTTTTTCCATTCCTTCTAGAGAAAAAGGTAATTTAGAGATAAAACAACTGTTTTTATTTGTTAAAAACAAATTAGATTTCACATTATTAGTAATTTTTTATTAATTACATTTTTGCGGAATGCGGAATGAGAAAATGTCGAAAGGCGGAAGGCGGATTTTTTTCAATTACATTCTAAAAGTCATAATATTCCAGAAACCACCCCGCCCTTCGGGCACCCCTCCTTCTTCCAGAGGAGGGGAGTTAAAATAACCAAAGAGACACCTCAAATCCTGCCCCCCATTTATTTAAAATACCAAATAAGAAATAAGAAATAAGAAATTGGAAATAATTGAATATCAGTAAGATATATCCTAAAATCACAAAATCTTAGTCAAATTCCGAAATCCGAAATCATTATCCCTCAATGCGACACGTGAAAATGCAAAAAGCTGCCCGTTGTGAGCAGCTTTTCTTCATGGTTAAAAACTCAAGTTATGAAATAATAAATAATCAATAAACGATCTTTATTTCTTTTTTACAACCTTGCTTAATACGGTCTCTTTGTCTAATTTCTTAGTACAGAAGAACCAGTCGTAGCAGGTCATTTCGCCCTCTTTGCCTTCCATTCTGTTTTTTGCAACGCCGCAAGAACCGGCAGTTGGAACAATCACGTCATCTCCCGGATGCCAGTCGGCAGGAAGCGCAACGCCGAACTCGTCTGAAGTTTTAAGTCCAATCAGAACACGATACAACTCGTTGAAGTTTCTTCCCATACTGATTGGGTAATACAAAATGGTTCTGATAATTCCCTTAGGATCAATAAAGAACACCGCGCGTACTGCTTTGGTATCACTTTCTCCAGGCATAATCATACCATATTTAGAAGCTACTTGCATGGTGATATCTTCAATCAATGGGAAAGTAACTTCCACATTTTTCATTCCTTTATATTCGATTTTTTCTTTAATGGTTCTCAACCAGGCAATGTGGCTATATAATCCATCCACTGAAAGTCCAACCAACTCAGCACCTGCCTCATTGAATTGCTTTTCCATAGTTGCAAAAGTCATAAATTCCGAAGTACAAACGGGAGTAAAGTCAGCAGGGTGACTGAAAAGAATAACCCATTTTCCTTTATAGTCAGCAGGGAAGTTAATCTCTCCTTGAGTTGTAACAGCTTTAAACGCGGGAGCAGGCTCACCAATTCTAGGCATTGATACTATTTGTTTTTCTTGTAAGTTTTCCATAATCATATTTTTTTTTGTTATTAATTTATTTTCTTTGTTTGTGATGCAAAAATAGTATCATTATCTGAGATTCCAATCACATTTTTATCTATCTTTGCGATTGATATTATCAATAGTAAAAATTTTCAAGCATGAATTTACAGCAGTTAGAGTACATTGTAGCGGTAGATCAATTCAAAAACTTCAGTAAAGCGGCAGAGTATTGCTACATTACTCAGGCAACACTCAGCACTATGATCAAAAAGTTGGAAGAGGAACTGGATATTGTTATTTTTGATAGAAAGAGTAATCCTATCATCACTACAGATGAAGGTCAAATCATTGTAGATCAAGCCGTTAAAGTACTCCAGGAGACCTATCGTCTAAAAGAATTGGCTCAAAAAGAACTCGAGCATTTCACCGGAACAATAAAGATAGGTATTATCCCGACTATAGCCAATTCATTACTTCCGGTTGTTTTACTTCCTATTTTGGAAAAATTCCCTGACTTGCATATTGAAATGTCTGAAGTTACAACCGACAATATTATCAGAAAACTCAAAGAGGGGACGATTGACATGGGAATTTTGGCTACTCCGTTAGATATAGATGATTATGAGGAGGAGATTCTATACTACGAAACATTGATGGTATACGGAAAATTTGATGAGGATACTCATTTTGTTATTCCCGATGAGATTAAAAATCACAGGGTGTGGCTTTTGGAGGAAGGGAACTGTTTGAGAAATCAATTCATCAATCTTTGTTCATTAAAAAAGAGTCAGAACATGCCATCCAATCTTGAATTTGATGCTCATAGTTTTGAAACTTTATTGAATATGGTAGATCAACTGGGTGGCTTAACCCTGATTCCGGAGCTCTATTTTCAATCTTTAACAGAGGAGCGTAAGAAAAAGGTTAGAAACTTTTCTGCGCCGGTCCCCGTTCGTGAAGTGAGCATTGTCTATTACCGTCCTTTTGCCAAACGGAAAGTGATTGAAGCCTTAGCTAAGGAAATCAAAGCTCTCATTCAACCTATTTTAATGGCGAAAGAGTTTAAAAACAGCGAGCTTGAAATCGTTAAGATATAAAAAAAGGGTGTTTTCAACACCCTTTTTTTTATCATTATATGCTTGAAAGTCATTATATTACATCAGCTGAATTTTTATATTCATCTATAATGCCTTTCACATCATCAGTTGCCAAACGACCGTATACTTTCTCCCCAACGAGTACTACCGGAGCCAATCCGCATGCACCCACACAACGGAGAGAAGCCAATGAGAACAATCCATCAGGAGCAGTTTCACCAACGCTTAAGCCTAGTTGTTTCTTAAATTCATCAAGAATTTTTTCAGCTCCACGAACATAACATGCAGTACCCATACAGATAGAAATTGGGAATCTACCTTTAGGAACCATAGTAAAGAAGGAGTAGAAAGAAACCACACCATACACTTTAGCAGTTGGGATGTTCATCTCTTTCGCAATCACTTCTTGAGCTTCTGCAGGAAGATATCCCAAGTACTCTTGAGTTTTATGAAGCACATTGATTAACTCACCCTGTTCATAATTATAAGATTTACAAATCTCTTCGATTTTCGATCTTGTATTCTGACTTATTTGTATTTTAATACTTGACATAATTTATTAACTTTTTAAAATTGTATAATCCGGTTAGTCCGCTTTAATTTCAATAACTTTTTGTTTATCAAAATAGTGAGTATGGAGTAATTCGTGTGACTTATGCCCACAAGGTTCACCTAAGAACTCTTTATAAAGAGTCATCACTGATTGATTTTCATGTGATTTACGTACAGGGAAGTTTCTGTCCGCTTCATAAAGAGCTGCCCAACGTGCTTTAATAATTTCAGCATCACCATGATTCAAAGGTTGACCACCACCGTTAATACATCCTCCGGGACAAGCCATTACTTCGATAGCATGGAAATCAGATTCACCTCTTTGAATTTGTTCTAATAATTTACGAGCATTACTCAAACCATGAGCGATACCGATCTTCAATGGGAATCCGTCCACATCGATAGTAGCTGCTCTGATGCCTTCGAGTCCACGAAGTTCTTCAAAGTCAATTCTATCGAGAGGTTTTTTAGTGATAACCTCAACTGCGGTACGGCAAGCGGCTTCGATTACTCCACCGGTTGTTCCAAAAATCACAGCTGCACCGGTAGATTCACCGAGTGGGCTGTCAAAATCAGTTTCCTCAAGAGTTTCAAAGTCAAGGTTAGCTTGTTTAATCATGTGTGCTAATTCACGAGTAGTAATTGAGAAGTCCACATCAGGATTTCCATCAATGATAAACTCTTCGCGAGCACACTCATATTTCTTAGCCAAACAAGGCATCACTGACACAACAATCAAATCTTCTCTCTTCACACCAATTTTATCTGCAAAATAGGTTTTAGCAATAGCTCCAAACATTTGTTGTGGAGATTTTGCTGATGAAGGGATATCTTTTAAATCCGGGAAGTTATGTTCGAAGAAGTTAACCCACGCAGGACAGCAAGAGGTCAATAGAGGTAATTTAACCGTTTTATCACCATTGAGGTGTCTTGTCAAACGGTCGATCAACTCGGTTCCTTCTTCCATAATAGTTAAGTCAGCACTCCAGTCTGTATCAAATACGTAATCAAAGCCCAACTCTCTCAATGCTGTTGTTAATTTTCCGGTTACGATAGAGCCCGGTTTCATTCCAAACTCTTCACCAAGAGCTACTCTTACTGCGGGAGCAACTTGAACCACAACAGTTTTCTTATCATTAGCGATAGCACGCATTACTCTAGGAGTATTATCCACTTCTGTCAATGCACCAACGGGACAAACAGCCACACACTGACCGCAGAATGTACAGGGTGAGTGACTCATTTTCTGATTGAATGCAGTAGTTACTACAGCCTGGAATCCTCTATCAACAGCAGAAAGTGCGCCTACAGTCTGGAATTCGTTACAAACCAATTCACAACGGCGACACATGATACATTTGTTATTATCTCTGATGATTGATGGAGAAGTTTCTAATTGATATGTAGACATTTCCCCTTGGAAAGGAATCTCTCTAACACCAAAGCGGATAGCTAAATCTTGCAATTCACAATCTCCACTTTTTGCACAAACCAAACAATCGGCGGGGTGGTCACTCAAAATCAATTCTAAAACTGTTCTTCTTGCGTTATACACTCTCACTGAGTTTGTTTTCACCACCATACCCTCCATTACTTCGGTAACACATGCGGGTGCCAAATTTCTTCTTCCTTCTACTTCAACAACACAAATACGACATCCACCCGGTTTATTAGTGATGTTCATCCCTTTTAATTCAAAATAACAAAGGGTTGGAATATGAATACCTATTGTAGCTGCAGCCTTAAGGATAGTAGTACCTTTTGGGACAACAACTTCTCTTTTATCTATAGTTAATTTTACCTGATCCATTATTTATTTCCTTTCTATTTAATAAAGATTGCATTAAATTTACATTTTTCATAACAAGCACCGCACTTGATACAGGTCTCTTGATTGATTTCATGTACCATTTTCTTTTCACCGGTAATTGCTCCTACCGGACACGCACGTGCACAAGCGGTACAACCAATACAAGCATCCGGATCAATCATATAACGTTTCAACGCTTTACATTGTCCTGCGGGACATTTTTTATCTACTACGTGAGCAACATACTCATCCCAGAAGTTATCTATAGTAGAAAGGACCGGATTAGGAGAAGTTTGTCCCAATCCACACAATGAAGCATCTTTAATCACACCTGCTAAGTTAGATAAATTTTCAAGGTCTTCCATAGTTCCGTGACCATGAGTAATTTTATCCAAAATTTCACACAATCTCTTATTTCCAATTCTACAAGGAGCACATTTTCCACAAGATTCTTCCACTGTAAAATCCAGGTAAAATCTTGCTACAGAAACCATACAATCATCTTCATCCATCACGATCATACCTCCTGAGCCCATCATAGAACCGGCAGCCAATAAGCTATCATAATCGATAGGTGTATCCAAGAATTTTTCAGTTAAACATCCACCTGAAGGTCCTCCGGTTTGAACAGCTTTAAACTTCTTACCATCTTTAATACCACCACCAATTTCATAAATTACTTCACGAAGGGTGATTCCCATAGGAACTTCAATTAATCCAACGTTATTAATTTTTCCTGCTAAAGCAAAAACTTTTGTTCCTTTTGATTTTTCAGTACCAATTGAAGAGAACCATTCCCAACCTTTAAGAAGGATAACGGGGATATTGGCATAAGTTTCAACGTTATTCACGTTGGTAGGTTTTTTAAGGTAACCTTGTTGTGCAGGGAATGGAGGTTTAAATGTAGGTTCTCCACGATTTCCTTCCATAGAGTGAATCAATGCTGTTTCTTCACCGCATACAAACGCACCGGCACCATATTTTAATTCAATAGTAAAACTAAAATCGGTTCCCATAATATTTTTGCCTAACAATCCGTACTCAGTAGCTTGTTTAATAGCAATTTGAAGACGTCTGATTGCTAGAGGATACTCTGCACGAATGTAGATTAAGCCTTTTGATGCACCAATACAGAAACCGTTGATAGCCATAGCTTCCAACACTGTATGTGGGTCACCTTCAAGAATCGATCTGTCCATAAATGCACCGGGGTCACCCTCGTCCGCATTACAAACAACATATTTTTCATCTCCTTCGCTTTTAGCAGCCAATTCCCATTTTAATCCTGTAGGGAAACCGGCGCCTCCACGTCCGCGAAGACCTGCTTTTTTAATAATTTCTATGGTTGCTTTAGGATCATTTTGCTCTAACACTTGTGCTAATGCAGCATATCCGTCTCTTGCGAAATACTCATCAATATTTTCAGGATCGATAAATCCGCAGTTTCTCAAAGCAACACGAAGTTGTTTTTGGTAGAAACCCATATGTTTTGAATCCTCAATATGTTCTTTAGTTTCGGGATTCAAATAGAGTAAACGATTAACTTTTCTACCTTTTACGATGTGCTCTTCAATAATTTCACGACAATCCTCAGGTTTTACTGAAGTATAGAATGTATTATCGGGCAACATTTTCACGATGGGTCCTTTTTCACAAAAGCCAAAGCAACCTGTAGTTACCACTTGTACATCTTTTGACAACCCTTTATCGGCTAAAAGCTGGTTGAAATTAGCTATAATCTGGTCACTATGCGATGCGCGACATCCTGTCCCACCGCAAACTAAAATGTGATACTTAAAATTTGACATGAGAAAACCTCCTATTTATGTTATTGATCTACTTTTCCATAATTTACCGGAATAATGCCGTCAAGCAATTCATTTCCAAGTAAATATTTAGTAACTAACTCTTCTGCTTTTACAGGTGTAATATACCCGAAAACAACAGGGTCCTCGCCCGGTTTTTTTACTTCCACGGTAGGCTCTGCATAGCAATAACCCATGCAACCGGTTTGGGTAACCACAGCTTGAATCCCTCTCTTGTTACACTCATTAATAATAACTTCCATAACTTGCTTTGCTCCGGCAGCAATACCGCAAGTAGCCATAGCCACTTTCACTTGAATCAAGTTCTCGGTATTCTCCCCTTGCTCGCGAAGTTTCAGAGCAGATTGAAGTTCTTCTCTCTTTTTCTTCAAATCGGCTAAAGATCTAATCTTGTCCATTTTAAATTTAATTAATTAATTAATAGTACTTTATAATTATAAATTGGTTTTTATTTCAGGGCTTTAAATCAATCTGCAAATATACAAAAAAGATTCCAAGAAACAGCCTTTTAATACAATTATATTTGGAATTTATTTTTTTCAATCGATTTTACATTTTATATTCCCTATTTTTTGTGTTTTTATTTTTGAAATAAAAAAAATTAGGGGGCAGGATTTGAGGTGTCTCTTTGGTTATTTTGATTTCCCCACTCTGGAATATTATACCATTTGGAAAATGTGTGATCAATTACGAATTACGAATTACGAATTACGGGTTTACAAGGTAGAAGGTAGAATGGATTTGCATTTATTTGAATATCAGTAAAATAAGTTAATTACATTTTTCAACTTTCAACTTTCAATTAATAATACTTTCGACTTTCGCCTTTCGACTTGAGACTTTTTTTTGTATCTTTGTTGCGTAAAAGATGTACACTACACAACCTGAACAGACTACTACTAAAACTAAATATTATGCTTAAAGACAGACTACAGCTTTACAAAGAAATTGAGAACGAAAGAAACTCAAAACTTTTAGTGTTTATCACAGGTGATAGACCAAATCTTGAAACGCAAATTTCATCTGAAATGCAAGACTATTTCGTTAATCACCTTGATAAATTTAATCTTCCCGATAAAATATCATTATTTCTCTACACTCGTGGTGGAGATACGATGGCAGCTTGGAGTTTGATAAACTTGATTAAGCAGTTTTGTAAATCTTATGAAGTTATTGTTGTTGCAAAAGCACGTAGTGCCGGAACATTAATAAGTCTGGGTGCGAATAAAATAATAATGACTAAACAAGCTACTCTTGGTCCTATTGACCCAAGTCTAAACAGTCCATTAAATCCGCAAAATCCTGCATTTCCTCAAAATCCACATGCAAGGGTACCCGTTAGTGTGGAATCAATAAAAGGATTTTTTGAGTACGCAAAACAAGAGTTGAATATTTCTAATCAAAATGATATGACAAGGATATTCAATGTTTTAGCAGACAAAATACATCCCATTGTTATTGGCAATGTATTCCGTTCACGTTCACAGATTCAAATGCTTGCAGAAAAGTTGCTAAAACAGAACTTTAACGATAAAAAGAAAATAAAACAAATAGTTTCATTTCTCTGCTCTGATTCTGGGAGCCACGATTATCCGATTTATCGAAGAGAGGCAAGGGATGATTTAGGACTAAATATTGAAACACCATCAATGGATTTTTACAAAAAAATTAAAACTGTACATGATAGTATCCATCACGAATTGGAATTATCAAACAGATATGATCCAAATGTTTTATTAGGAAATCAAAATTCTTTGAATTATTCATTTAGACGTGCTCTAATAGAAAGTATTCATGGTGGAACTTATGTTTTTGTGAGTGAAGGAGTTATTAATAAAAAGCAAATTCCAATAAATCAACCGGGATTGCCACCTTT
Organism: Bacteroidota bacterium; assembly: GCA_029570835.1. Classification (GTDB taxonomy): domain Bacteria; phylum Bacteroidota; class Bacteroidia; order Bacteroidales; family WCHB1-69; genus UBA5429. The sequence goes on along the minus strand of JAKPTX010000010.1, from coordinate 14,019 downwards.
AACGAGGACCGCAATAGAAGACCAAAGAGTTTTTGAAGGTTGGAAATATGAAAATTAATATTAATTTTGCAACATTTAATGTAATATTATGGAATCAATAAATAGTACAGTATTAGTAAATTATGAAACATCTGACACTTCTGTAACGGATAACGTTTATCAAACTCCAACGGAACATACAGACAATCTTTCATTTGCGTTAAAGAATGATATCATTTTTGATTATTCATTAGCAGAAATTGAAGTGTCTGATGTTAATGAGAATTTGCAACAGAAGATTTTAAAGGAATAAGTGGCGCGCACTATATCCTTCCGACTTTCGACTTTCGACTTTAGGCAATGTTTTCCCGGAACATCTCGGTGAGGTACTGAATAATCTCCGGTTCCTGGATGGAGATGCCATCGAGGGCTTCATTGATCTCTTGGGTGTCAAAAACATAATCCACCTTGGAATTTTTATAATTTACGATAAATCTCACATCAGGGTAAGCAGAGGCGGTCAGGACAACAGTGCCGGCCAAATCTCCCATGGGAGGACGGTCGATACTGCTGAGTCCAAAAGTTACTGTTACAACAGTTCCTTTTCCCAGTTCCGACTCAATCTCCAAAGATCCACCGGTTTGTTCCGCATTTTGCTTGATGAGCGACAAACCCAATCCCACTTTACGTGTGGTTCGGGTCGTAAAGAACGGATTCAACACCTTTTCCAGTGTTTCTTGCGACATCCCTGTACCATTATCTGTAAACTTTAGAATCAGTTTATCATTTTGTTCATCCTCCTCAACTAACAACTCTATCACTGTTGCTTTGGCACGTGTGGAGTTTTGTAAAATATCCATGATATGGAGTGAGATATCTTTCATGCTATTCCAGATTAAGTGTATCCAAACTGTTTTTATTCACCTTATTTTCGCCCCAGATTTTCCTCGTAATCTTGATCGATTCCATATTGGTCAACTTATCTCCTTGTTCCAGAACCCTTTGCACAAATATACAGTGCGTCAGGCTTGCTTTTTGATTGACAATCGCGATAGCCAATTCTTTACAACTTTGATATCCGCAAATACGACAATCTACTTGTGGAAGGTGGGAGTTAATCTCATAAGATTTTTTCATTTTCCTCATTGCCACAGCAATATCATCATCCAACTTATCCATGGAACGGGGTTCCACTTTCCCAACCACGATATTTTCCAAGAGATACTCTTTATATTGAGTCATCTCATCGGAATGTTTTTTCCTGGAACTTCTTTTTAATCTGTTACGCTGTCTTTCAGCCGTCAAAAAACGATCTCCTGCACACAATATTCCTCCCGCGCAGCTTTCATCACAAGCTCTGAGTTCCAGAAAATCGATATTATCGACATACTCATCTTCAAGTTTTCCCAAAAATCTGGATACGTTATGAACACCGTCAATTGCTAAATTCCTCCCTCTATCCATCAAACGAACCTCTCCTGCAGTTAGTGAGAAACGCAAACTATCGTTAGACATAGAGTGAAAGTCTTCCTCATCAGTCACCAGCTTGTATTCCCCCTGTTTTATAATTCTTAAAACCTTGTTATACATATAGTTCATATTGATAACTCCATCCACAACCGACTTATCCTCTCCAACCGGACTTTTAATAGCTGCAATTTTAGCAGCACAGGGTGAAATATAAAAAACACCAATATCCTCTATTGGGATTCCTGACTTTTCTAATGATTTCTTTATAAACAGTGCCGTGATGTCCAATGGAGGTCTAACCAAGGAAAGATTAGAAACCAGGGAGGGAAACTTCACTTGAATCAAGCGGACAATCGCCGGACAAAATGAAGAGATGATAGGTCTTTCCACCTCCTCATTCCGCATCATTTCCAGGTATTTTTCTTTTAAAATATTAACGGACCTTTCCACTTCATAGACTTTTTTAAAGCCCAGATGATAAAAAGTAGAAAGAATCGCTTGATTACTAAATTTATCCTGAAATTGAGAACTAAAAATCGAGGGAACCAGCAAAACAGGATATTTATAATCGTAGATGGTTTGAAAGTCATCCTGTTCAATATAGATTGCATTCACAGGACAAGCGTTGTAACATCTTCCACAATCGATACAGCGATTGGGATTCAAAACCGGTCTTCCTTCTTCAACATGAATGGCAGCAGTAGGACACACGCTGGTACAGTGCGAACAACCGATACACAATTCATATTTAAAACTTAAGGCATGATGAAAATCTTCCATACTATTCTTATTTTTGAAAAAGGTTTGAAATTTCTACCGTAGTTCCTTTCCCCACCTCTGAAAATACATTCAGTACATCCGTATTGGCTTTGATGTTAGGCAGCCCCATACCGGCACCGAACCCCATTTCTCTCACTTTCGGTGAGGCTGTGGAGTATCCTTTTGTCATCGCCTGGTCTATATCCGGAATTCCGGGACCTTCATCCACCAATTTAATGTAAACTCCGGATTCGTCAATATCAACAAAAATATCACCCCGGTAGGCATGAGCAACAATATTCACTTCAGCTTCATAGAGTGCCACTACAGTACGTTTAATAATGGCTGCATCAACACCCAATTGTTTCATCATTTTCTTTACTTGACTGGAGGCTGTTCCGGCATTGGTAAAATCGCCTCCTTCAACTTCAAATTTAAAATTCATAGAACGCAATTTTTAGTAAACGGGTAATAATCCGGCATTATAGAGTATTCCGGATGTTTTATATAATGAAATCGGAGTCTCAATCAAAACCATATCGTCATCTTCCGCTAATTCAATCATCTCTTCAGTAGCCTTTTTTCCCCGAGCGAATAAGATGATTTTAATATCCGACATTTCGCATGTCCTGATGGTTTGCAAATTGGCTAATCCTGTGATGAGCATAATCCGCTTATTGGTAGTGATCGTCAAAACATCGCTCATCAGGTCTGATGCGAACGCACAATCAATTTTAGGATACATTGCAGGATCTCCCGCCACAACCGTTCCTGAAACATGAGTTATAATTTCCTGTAGTGTCATATTCAAATTTTTGTGCAAAGATACAAAAAGAATATATATCTTTGTCGTTCATTTTGATTCAACCGATTTAGTAAAAAATAATGCCGACTTATAAAGCTGATTTACATATTCACACCCTACTCTCCCCTTGCGGAGACTTAGACATGACTCCGGAATATATTGTTGAAACTGCACTCCGGAATGGGATCGATATTATTGGAATTACGGATCACAATTCCACACGGCATTGTCAACTGACTGAATTTTACTCCAAAAACAGAAATATTTTTGTACTGTGTGGTGCAGAGGTAACCACTAAGGAAGAAGCGCATTGTCTTGCTTTTTTCCCAAATCATGAAAGACTGGCTCAGTTTCAGCAACTTTTGGAGAAACATCTGCCCGACATTCCCAATGATCCGGACTTCTTTGGGGATCAGATTCAGATTGATGAGGAGATGAATATCATCTATGAAGAGCCCCGACTGCTAACTTCCGCTTTGGACTTATCGATTGAACAGATTGAGAGGGAGGTTCATGCTTTAGATGGGATGTTTATTCCGGCACATATTGACAAATCGAAGACCAGCGTCATTTCGCAGTTGGGATTTATCCCTTTTGACCTGGAATATGAGGCGGTTGAAATCACCAAGCACACCACTAAAGAGGCTATGATTCAGCAACATAAGTATCTCAAAAACAAACCGTTTATTCGCTCTTCCGATGCGCACCAGCCGGATCAAATAGGAACCAATACCACACAATTGACGATGCCTACCCGAAACTTTGAAGAGATCAAAAAAGCTATCTTGGCTTTGGCAAACGATTAATTCCCGTATAACTGAACGATTCTGTATTTGAAGAGATAATCGTACTTGGCTTGCACCCATTGTGCATGAGCCTGATTGTATCTATTTTTTACCTCATTGAACTCAAACTGCGTTGAAGCTCCCGCATCAAAACGAACCTTTTCGTACTCAAAAGAGATTTTAGAGGCTTCGTAAAACTCCTTCGCTGCTTTATAGTTCGCTTCTGCCGCAATCATTTCCGCATAAGCCTGTTGAACCTCTTTGGTCAATTTGCGAATATTCTCATCGTACTGCAATTGTTGATCATGCAGTTGCAATTTGGCTATTTTTGTCTGATGATATGTGCTTAAACGGTCAAAAATCGGGATATTGAGTGAAAGTCCAATCACTTGTCTTGAATGGTCTTCCAATTGATTAAAGAAAGGAGCATTGGGAAAAACCGGATTTTTTGCGTAGGAATAGTAATATCCTGTTCCATAATTGGCGTATAGTGAGAGAGATGGGTACCATCCCGACTGCGCTATTTTGATCTCTTTTTGACTTTTTTCTATTCTGGATTGAGCCGCTTTGACTGTTCCCCGGTTGGTTGTAGCGTTCTGAATTACAGAAGCGATATCAATATAGGGCATCTCATGATTGAGAAATTGATCAATATCACTGATTTCACCCACCTCATCGATCTCAAAAAGATCCGGATTGGGAACATTGATGAGTTGAGCCAGTTCCAGCTTTGCCAGTTTCAGATTATTTTCAGCCTGAATCACAGAGGTACGATCTTGCGCATAAGTTGACCTGGCATTATAGAGCTCCGTTTCGGAACTTTTCCCATTTTGAACCAAAAGGGTCACTTTTTGAACCATTTCTTGCGAAATTGCTTCCTTCAACTGGGCTATTTGCAGCATCTCTTTACGGTTTAAAATCTGCAAATAGTAAGCCATCACATTGAGTTCAATATTTTCTCTCAACTGTTCCAATTCATACAATGAAGTTCGGATATCTATCTCATCTGCTTGCATTTGGTGGTAGTTTCGCAATCCTTCGAACAGAGGCATAGAGAGTCCCAATCCGATAGAAGTAGCTGCCTGACTTCCCGAGCTGATCAACGAAGAAGCATCCTGCGACCGCCCTATATCGAAGTTTTGTCCTACACTTCCGGAAAGTTGAGGCGCCATCCTCATCTTGGTTTGTTTTGCTGCAATCTCTTTGTACTGAATACTCAACAGCTTTTGTTGTACCTCAAAACTATGCTCATAAGCATAAGAGATACACGAATCCAGACTCCATGGCGTTTGAGCCTGAAGTTTCGGGGTTTGCAATAAGAAAAGAGAAAGTATCAAAGTCCCCACTAAAGAGCGAGCAAACGGAAGTTTATGACGCAATAAAATCTTCATGTTGTACAAATTATAATCAGAGCGCATTCGGTTCTCTAATAACCTGCAAATGTACAAATAAGTTTTAAGTTGAAGGGGAATAATCATATAAAATTTCGCATAATATTCAAAAGTAATGATAAAATACTTCCATTATCTGAAGATGACTCACTTATTACTTTTTTATAACCGCTTTGATCGGATTGATAAACTTGTCTAATAACCGTAAATCTTCCGTAATAATCTCAGCACTTCCTGTCATTTCTTGTGAAAAAGTTAGTTTTTTTCCATAAGTAGTAGTGAAATTTTTAGGAAACTCAACCTCTAAAATGTACGCTTTTGTTTGTTCATCTACTTGTACCGGAACCAAAGAAATATTTTGAATTGTTACTTTTATCATTCCGTACTCCATGTACGGGAAGTTATCCAACTTAACATTCACTGTTTGACCCACTTTTACTTTTCCCGCACCTTGAGGTGGTAATGCTATTTTGCCTACAATCCGGGTTTCCCCTTGTGGGACTATAGTGACTACCACTTCTCCGGCATTTACATTTTGGTTTTCTTGCCAGTATTTGGTAAAGGTTGCCATACCGGAACAAGGAGCAACCAATAAAAAATTAAGTTCCCACGTTTTAATTTGTGCTTTTAATTGCTCTAAAGCACCATTTAAACTAACAGTCAATGAATTCAGTTGTTCTATTCTCTGTTGTTCCAAATCAAATATCGTTTGTTCCAATTGCAAAATACTCATTCTTTGATTATCCAATCCCATTTTTGAGGATTCAAATGCTTGTAAATGTTGCAAATAAGTATTTTTAGCTTGCTCATATTCCAATAATGAGATCGTTTTCTTCTCATATAACGTAGAATCGATTCGGAACACCTGTTTTGCCGTTTCTACCTGTTTGGTACTGTATGAGAGTTGTTGTTCCGTTTTCTTAAGTATCGACCTTTGAGTAATAATCTGTTTCTCTAGTACTGCAATTTTCTTTTGGTGATAATTGGCTGTGATAAAATAACGTAAATCTTCATACACTTTAATAAAAGCAAAGTAAGTAGATTGAAGATCACCCAATTGAATGTTTGGAGAACTTAACTCATGAAAAGGTTCGTAAGTAAGATTGTAAATGGAATCGATCCGAAAATCTTCAATTTTCTCTTTCAATAAAAGAATATGATTAAATTGAGCCGGGTTTTCTATAACCGCCAGCAAATCCCCTTCTTGAACCATACTTTTTTCTGAAACCAATAGGGTGTCAATCCTTCCCGAAGCTCTTGCTGTCACACCTGCCGGCAAATTTTCTGTAGTAACAACGATGGTTGACTCTAAAATATCCGGATATTTGATATAGTAACTTCCTATAAATAAACCGATTACAATTACAAAAATAACAGAAATACCAATACGAATAATTCGTTTAGGGGGTCTTCCCAAAATCTCTTGCACCTCTTCACTACGAAGCTCTATATTGATTCCTTCTTGTACCTTCTTTTCCATCTAAGTTCCCAATTCTAATTGATTTTTAACCAACTGATAATACTCCCCTTTACGCTCAGTCAACTCCTGATGTGTTCCGATTTCAGTAATTTTCCCTTGGTTCAACACCACAATCTGATCGGCATTTTTGACCGTACTTAAACGATGTGCTACAATAACAACCGTTTTACCATGAAAAAACTGGTTTAAATTCTCCATAATCACCTTTTCATTGTTGGCATCCAATGAATTAGTGGCTTCATCGAAGAAAAGATAATCGGGATTTTTATATACCGCACGAGCAATTAAAATTCGCTGCTTCTGCCCCTGACTAATACCTGAACCTTCCTGACCAATTTTGGTATTGTAGCCTAATGGTAAAGAATCGATTAAATCTTGAATGTTGGCTACCTTTACAGCATGAAACAGTTGGCTTATGTCAATTCTTTCCACACCCACAGCGATATTATTGGCAATGGTGTCTGAAAAAATGAAACCGTCCTGCATTACAGCACCGCATTTTTCTCTCCAGAGTTTATGGTGGATGTTTTGTAGGGCAATCTCACCCACTCTAATATCACCTGACGCAGGAGGATAAAAACCTAACAGTAGTTTTACCAATGTTGTTTTTCCACTTCCACTCATCCCGACAATAGCGGTGATTTTACCTTCCGGAATCGTTAAATTGATATTTTGCAGCACCTCTGAAGATAAAGGATTATAGCGGAAAGAGAGGTCACGGATTTGAATTCCTTTATCCTCAGAAAGAAGGGTTACCTTTTCCACTTTGGGGTCATCCTCATCCTCTTTGTTGTGAATTTCTCCCAATCTTTCCAAGCTAATTTTGGCATCCTGGGCTGATTGAATGAACCCGATTACTTGATTCAAAGGAGCGTTTAACTGACCGATAATATATTGCACCGCCATCATCATCCCTAAGGTCATCTCCCCTTTGATTACTGCATAAGCCGAGATGAAAGAGATCAAAATATTTTTGGTTTCATTGATAAAGAAAGCACCTGATTGTTGATACTGAGAGAGTGCCAATCCTTTAATGCTCACTTTAAACAGTTTAGCTTGAATGTTTTCCCAATCCCATCTTTTCTGTTTTTCACAATTATTCAATTTAATCTCCTGCATTCCGGTAATTAACTGATACAGTGTACTTTGTTCAGCAGCAGCTTGTGCAAACCGTTTAAAATCAAGATCACGTCTCCGTTTTAAAAAAATTAAAATCCAAGTAACATACAACACACTGGCTATGAGAAAAACGACCAACAACTTCCAATTGTAAAATGCCAATACGCAGGTGAAAACTACAAAACTAACCAAAGAAAACAGCGTATTTAATGTTGATGAAGTGAGGAAATTTTGAATTCTACCGTGATCCCCGATCCGTTGCATAATATCTCCAATCATTTTGGTATCAAAGAAACCCAACGGGAGCTTCATTAATTTAAAAAGAAAATCGGAGATAATGGAAATATTGATTCGGGTTGTGATATGAAGTAAGATCCAGGAACGGATAAACTCCACTGCTGTTTGAGCCGTATAAAGGGTTAACTGAGCAATCAGGATAATAATGACAAAATTCAAGTTATTGTTCCCAATTCCGTAATCCACAATGGATTGGGTCATAAAAGGGAAGATCAGTTGGAGTAACGTACCCACCAACATGCCCAAAAAGAGTTGTACAATCAGTTTTTTGTAAGGACGAAGATATTGCAGAATAAAGGAAAACTTAGTCTTATCGCTTTTCTCGTCTTGAATAGAGTAAAAATCCGGGGTTAATTCAAAAAGGAGAGCTACCCCCTCATCTCCCTCCAATGATTTGGTACTCAACCACCCCGAAAGAAACTCCTGAATTGAATATTTTACAATTCCATGAGCTGGATCTGCTACAGTAACCGTACCTTCGTAAGAGGATGGAACAAAGATATTTTGAGTTGAACCCTCCTCTTGATCGATATGGGTGCTATTTTTTGATCTCTTTTTTACTTTAATGTCGTACACTACCACAAAATGGTTCTGTTTCCAGTGTACAATACAGGGATGAGGCGCATCGAGAAGTTTCTCAAAATTAATACGCACTCCCAAGGTTCTAAAGCCGATTGATTCTGCCGCTTCACTAATTCCCAACAGACTTACTCCCTCACGGGTAATATAGGTTTTCTGCCGCAGGGTTTCGAGTGAGTAACTCTTGCCATAAAATTTAGCAATCATCCTCAAACACGTCGCCCCACAATCCATGGAATCGTGTTGTTTGTAAAAGGGGAATGAATTACTTTTCAACTTTTTTTCTTCTTTTACGTTTATTCCATTTTGGATTTTGAGTTCTCCATTCTGAAACCGAAATATAGCCCTCTTCTCCCTCCCATTTGCAGATATACGGATTATATGTACATTTCATCGGTTGAGAATAAATATCGTTTTCATCCTGTATAAAACATCTGCAATCAGGACAAATGTACCTAAATTCACAATCTTGACAAACATCAATTTGATCTTTATTGATAAACCATAGTTTCTGAAATTCAGGAGATTGAATCACTTCTTCTAAATTACAATCAGTAATGTGTCCAAAATGTTGAGACATACTTGGACAATTTTTAACATAACCATTGTGATCTATACAAAGTTTGCGATTTAAACAACTATTAAAGTGTAAAGATTCCGTAATACTCTCAATCTCATGAGAAAAATATTTAAGATCAACGATTCCACATTGTGTCGGACTAGACAATATTCTTTTATAAAAATAAATTTGAGAGTTAACTGCATCCGTAACACCCATAGAATCCTTTTCCCAATTATAAATTTCTAATTTGCTAAACTTCCAATTTAATTCAATGCATTTTTTGTAAAAAAGTAAATCATCTGTAATTTTATTAGTACAAATATTAAATGTGTAGATATTAGATTGATTTAAAAATGAGATAATTTCTTCAAAACGGACCATATCTATTGTTGTAAAAAATCTAACTTGGATATGAAAACAGTTAATTTGAACCAATTTTTTTATAGAATCAAAAATCGAAAAAGCATCTTCAATAACAACATCAATAATGGCATTAGAGCACAAAGTGGGATAATCCCATTTTAAACTCATGGGTGGAAATCTTTTAAGATCCTCTTTTGTCATAGGAGTGACGAATTCATTTTGTACAAGAAATTCAATATATTCCCATATTATCTCTTGTTCTTCTCTTGAAAAATGAATTAAGATTTCATTTAATGTTTTTTTCTTTGATAAATTTAAAATTTTACTCAAAGAATTAGGTATATAATGAACACGCTTTCGATTAGTATCAACAAGTAGCGTTCTACTGAAACCAACATGTTGAAAACATGAAGAAAAAAGCGGGTAATAAAAGTCTAAAGAATAATTATTAATTAACATCTGGAAATCACTTTATAAAAAAGAAAAATTTTAGAATTGCTATTTTGAATTGTCTGTAGCATTCCTTGATTAAAAAATTTAGTAGATTCCGAATTCTTCTCCAAATCTGTCAAAAAATAATAATTGTAAGGATAAAATTTTTTGTTTTTATTATTTATTTTCATGGTTTACTTTTAGAAAATCATAAATATCTTTTTCGATATAATAATTACATATTTTATTTAAAAAATGAAATTGCCCTACCGGATTAACTTCAAGAAAGTAAAATTGACCATTAGTATCAACAATCATATCAATAGATCCCGATTCCAATTCCATTTCTTTCATAAATTTTCTGATTTTTATCTTCATATCTCTTGGAAGATTATAAGGAACCATTCGCAAACATTCAGAGGAGTTAACATCAACTGTTCTAAAGTCTAGCACTTCTTTTCTCGGGAAAATCGCCATTGTATAAAACTTCCCCATAAAATAAAAAATTCTTAACTCATATTTTTTCTTAATCTCATTTTGAAAAAGAGAATACCAAAAACTGTCCTTGATTGGATTTGTAATCTTTTGTGTTGATTGCCCTATAGTATATCCATCAACATCTCTAACTAAAATAACATCTTGAATGTTCTTAGTTATTATTGATTTGTTTGTTTTAAAAAAAGAAACGAGTACATTTTTTGAATTGGTAACTAAAGTATTAGGAATTTTTAAACCACATTGAATTGCAGTATTTAAACTTATTAATTTGTTCGAATTGTAATGTAAAGGATTATTAATATGCGGCTTTTTCATTAAAACAGAATACAAAAAGTTTACTAGGGTCTCTTCTTCAAAACCTATATGTTCATTAATCTTTTCCTGAATTTTTGAATTTGAATAGAGTATTTTTTCCGGCTTAAAAAAATAGAAGTTACCTCTTCTAAACCATACCTTTTCAAAATCTGCTGTTTTATATGAATGAACATTGTTTGTTAGCATTACTTCAAATCCATTTTTATCAGACAATATTTGAACTTTATATTGATAAAAATCTTCATTATTAATCCTTACAAACTTTTCTTTTTTAAAAAACAGCCATTGACAGACAATATCTGCCATAACATCACCAACTTCACTTAATATTAAAATCATAAATTCTCAATAATCATTTACTATAATATTCTCCCTCTACTTCCTTATTATCAATCTTTTGTCGGGTTTCCATTTCAGCTTGTCGGGTTTCTTCATCACTTCCCCAAATCTCTTCTTGTGTATTAACAAATTTAAAACCATCCTCCAGATAAGTATATTTCAATTTAATTTTAAAATCATCCCAGGTTTCAGAAAAACCTATTGCCTTTCTATTTTTATTGATCTGTTTGATGTTATTGGGTGGATAAATAAAAAGAGTTTCTCCTATGATAAGATGGTGTCTTAGATCGGTTCCGTACTGTAACAATGATTTAGATTCTGTTCCAGAAAACATTTCTCTCATTACTTTGCATTCATCATACATACTCATAAAAACTCTGACATCAAGATTTCCTTTTCTTACTTCTTCTTTCAAAAAATCAAATGGTAATTTTATCAGGCTCTCCTTACTATTATGTAACAACACAAGTGAAATAGTACTATAGAAAAAGGGAGCATTATTTTCGTTAATTGTTCCAAATTCATTATACAAAGAAAGAATCCTTTCCAAATTCATAGAATCAGTTAATAAAATTTGTCTTCCCTCCTCTTCGGTATAACTGAACTTGCCAAGCCTAACGGATTGATCCAAATCAGAAATAGATTGTAAACTATCAACAAGAGATTGTATAACAGTTGTTTGAGTTGTATCCTTAATAATCTTTAGAATGTCGTATAATTTACTATCTTTATAGAGATTAGGGTACAATCCATCTCGTTGAGCAAGAAGATGTGCTTGTTTTATTATTTCATCCTTATCACCCGCATTGTGTTTAAAGTACAAGTCAAAATAACAGTATATATCCCTTGTAAAGGGTGTCATCTCTTGAAAAGCCCTCTCGAAAAATGCACCGGATTTTTTATGGTTCCCCTTACAATACTCCAGTTCCGCCTTGTTAACCCAGTAATAATACTTTTTTATATTCTTTTGCCCAAAAGAGAAAATGATACAAAAAAGGAAAGAAATTAAAAAAATCAATAGTTTCATGATATTTTAATGGTTTAATATTAAAAATTATGGAGGATTAAAAACAATAATCCTCCATAGATAATTATTTTGAAGTAACCGGAGGAACTGGTTGTGCATCCCTTCTAGCAACATCATTATCACCACTAAACGAGTATGAATCAAGGATTAATCCGTTTCGACCTGTTCTATCTTCGTCAGTAAAGTAAAACATTACATCAGCAGACGTAGCACCCGGCCAATCTGGACCACCACCTGTGTTTATTCTTGTAATCCCTCCCCCCACTAAACTTCCCATTTCTTCTGTGTTCAATTTAAATTTTTCGTTGTTTAAAGATTCGAATTTCATGATATTAATTTTAATTGTTTTTTATTAAGTTATTACCTCTCCCAATCCAAAAAAAATGTATTTTTGCAGACTGGTCGTGCCCATAAACATATACGACATATATTTATGTTTGCTTGGGTGCCGGAAGCTGGGTTTGGTTATGAGTTTTTCAAGAGCAAATACCATTCCCTGCGGTGCACCTGGTTATCGCCTCCTGTCAGCAGCAGCACAGTTGGTTTATGACAGAGGCTAATTAGCCTAAATTAGTTTTGCATAAAAATTGTAACATTGAATCTGCTTTATAGTAACTTCTAATACTCATTCTTTATTCCGCTTCAAAAACACATAAAATGGTGATACAAAGGTCAATTTCACCCCTGTCAACACATTATTTAACTTTTATTAATATTTATCAACACATTGCTATAAAAAATCTTCATTATTATCAATAAGAGATTACCAACCTAATACCTACCCAAATATATTTACAAGGTGAACCTTTCTGAACCAACTTTCTTTTTGAGGATACGCGTGAATAATATTCTACCTGCCCCCAATTACCTCCTCTAACTATTTTTGTATCACCGGATTCGGGACCTTGCGGATTAACAAAAAAAGTGTCCGTTTGATAATAACTATCACTATACCAGTCACTACACCATTCAGCAACATTGCCGCTCATATCATAAATTCCCAGGCTATTCGGTTTTTTTTGTCCAATCGGCATTGTATTACCATAAATATTTCTTATACTATAACCGTAAGCGTTATTTAAAGATGTATTCATTCTATGCCATTTTACTTCATCCAACGAATCGCTGCCGGCATAACGATAAAGATCCTGATTAACACCACCTCTTGCAGCATATTCCCACTCTGCTTCTGTTGGGAGTCTGAATGGTAACCCTGTTATTTTTCTTAGGGTATCAATAAATCTTTGTACATCATACCAATCCAGACTTTCTATCGGAGATTGCATAGAATATCTAAAATAAGCCGGATCATTTTTCATTACAGCAAGGTATAACTCTCTGGTTACCTCATATTTACTGATATAAAAGGGGTCCACATAAACCTGATGTTTCGGTCTGTTTTGAGGAGGACAATCTTTATCATTTAAGGAATCGGAATTACAGCCTCTGGTAAAAACACCCCCATTGACACAAATCATTTCTATTTTCAGGTTTTTAACAGGAATTACAAAGAGAGAATCCTGCCCGGAAAGACCTTTCAGAAGAAAGAAAAATAAAATGAATGAAACAATTGTTCTAACCCTAGATTTCATATCTGCTTAATTTTTCTCTCTTACAACATACTCTCTTTTATAGATTCCTTTTTGATGCTCCTCATCAATCTCCTGCATCATCATTTTTATTTCCTCTTCATCCGTTACATAATTGCTTCGGGGCACAATTTGAAACTTTCCATATAAAAATTGATATTTTGCTTTTTTAACATAATCCTCCCATGTTTCAGCAACATTAATTTTTTCCCTTTCCCTATTATTTTTTG
>JAKPTX010000255.1 GCA_029570835.1 Bacteroidota bacterium | reverse complement strand
GAGATCACCCTTGAGGAATGGAATAACCGTCCAAAAATACAGAAAATGAAAGAATCCTTCGCAAGATTGTTTAGTCCGCTGATGTAATAGAAACAAAAATGAAAAAATCCCACCTCATATCCTTTGTTTGCTGCCTGATCATCAACATAGTCAGTGCACAGTGGCAGCCGGTCAATTCGCCATCCGGAGGATATGTGAGATATTTTATTTCAGACAACGATTATATCTACGCTGCTACGTCAGGTGGAGTGCTGGTTTCTGATAACCATGGTACTACATGGAGTTTCCGAAATAATGGATTGAAAAGCTGTGATACCAAGTCGTTAACCAAAATTGGAGGAACTATTTTTTTGTCCACTGATGAAAATGTTTTTCGCACAAACAACCAGGGATTGGACTGGGAAGCGGCGGGAACCGGACTCAGAGGAAAGTACGTTAAAACAATCATACAATGCAACAACACCCTTTTTGCCGGAACCTACTTGGAAGGGATTTACCGCTCAACCGATAACGGTAACACATGGAGTGCTGTAAACAATGGATTGCCCGCAAAATATATCTATTGGCTGGGAACAGACGGGGTGAATCTCTATGCCGGCACTTTTCTAAATGGCATTTACAGGTCAGCAGACATGGGCGATACATGGGCACCTGCCAATATCGGTCTGACTCAGTCAAGTATCGGTGCAATCATCCATTTTGATGGCAAACTATTTGCTTCATCCATTTACGCAGGTGTTTTTGTTTCGACTGACAGCGCAGCCAACTGGTCTCCATTAGCAACCAATCTCCACATGATAAAAGGATTTACCCAAATGGATGGCGTGTTGTATGCCGGCTCTTTTGGAAATGGCGTGTATAAATCCACCGACTCCGGAGAAACCTGGACGGCAGTCAATACCGGATTGAATGAGAAAGATATATGGGCTATCGGCAATGATGGTTCGGTACTTTACGTGGGGGTAAGCAACGGACATATCTACAAAAGCAGTAATGAGGGAGCAAGCTGGAATTTGAGTAACGGAAGCACTATTTTTAAAGCCAATGTAGGAGATATGGTGAGTTGTGGGTCCAAACTGATTGCAGGAACACACGGAGCCGGAATTTATATTTCCACTGACAATGGTGCAACCTGGAATAAAAACTCAGCGATAGGAACAGTCGAAATCCGTTCTGTGGTCGCTGATGGGGCACTAGTGCTGGTGGGAACAGATATGCTCGGCGCATTCAAATCTACTAACAGTGGAAACTCTTTCTCAGAAATCAACACCGGATTGACCAGCAAATGGATCCAATGCTTTGCATTCTGCAACGGACATATCTTTGCGGGAAGTGGCGAGGAAGGAGTATTTAGGTCAACAAACAACGGAAATAACTGGTCGCCCGTTAATACAGGATTGGACTGCATGAGGATCAATGCTCTCGCTTCTGATGGAACCTATATTTTTGCAGGCACTGCCAGTTCCGGAATCTATCGCAGCGACAATCTTGGAACTTCGTGGAATCAGGTGAACAATGGAGTAACCGACAACCGGATTACCACGTTTCAATATTGGGACGAGTACCTGTTTGCAGGTACCGGATCGGAAGGTGTGTTTAAAAGCTCAGACAATGGCAATTCGTGGATCTCTGCTTCTAATGGAATGCCTGCACAAACCGAAATCCGTACGTTGTATCTTTACAATGACACATTGATGGCTGGAACAGATTTAGGAGAGATCTATGTTAGCTCCGATTACGGAGAAACCTGGTTGCCTGCCAACGAGGGATTGGACGGCTCACCAATACTTTCTATTCACAGTCACAACGGTAACCTTTACACCGGAATCAACGGAACCGGACTCTGGAAACGCCCCTACCTTGGAATAAGTAGTGTGGAGATCGGGAGTTCTCTGTCCAATTGTGCTGTGTTTCCTAATCCGGCAACAAACAGCATTTATATTAACTCCCCTACCACTATCTCAAGGCTACACATTGTAAACAGTACGGGACAAACAGTTAAAAAGTTAACCGTAAATAATAATCATCTTGCACTCAATGTTGAAAACCTAACCCCCGGAGTCTATATTTTGCAGATTTATACGAAATCAGGACTATGTACAGAGCGGATAATTATATTAAATTAGAACAATTTTGAACAATGAGCGATGAACTGCATCCCCCCCTTTTTTTATTTCAAAAATAAAGACACAAATAAAAATAAATGAAGACATTTGTGATTTTTTCAACACTTTTGATATGAATAAAGATAGAGGCAGTTCTATTGTTGTTGTAACCTCACCATCAATAGAGCTAAAAAAGAAGTGAGGTGTTTGTAAAAATATCACAAGTATGAAAAAACAAGGTATAATTGAAATGGTAGTTGGCATTTTGGGAATTGCAATCCTTTTGATCACCCAAAAACAGGAATGGAGTTATATTCCATTAGTATTGTACGGCATATTGTCGGTAGTAATGGTTCGAAGAATGGACGAACTAACCACAGATGAAGAAAAAAATTGCAGAAGGAAAAGAAATATTACATCTCTCATATCTTTACCTATTTTTGCGATCATTTGCTATTTCGCAGCTAACGACGCATTAAAAGATAATTTTCTGTGGATTTTGCTATCGGTATATCTATTCCTGACAGCACACGGCATCATGTTTATTGCTCCGATCAATGCATTTGGCAACGAACGAAAATAAAGGTTAATTTAGATTTCTTAAAATAAAAAAAATGGAACAGGAGTTTGAAAAGCTAATTTCGGAAAACAGACTCCTAATTTTACATATATGCCGTCTTTACCGTATTTGGAATGGAAGGGAAACGGAGGAGGACTTGTATCAGGAAATTGTTTTGAACTTATGGAAAGGGTTTCCAAAATTCTATCAAAATCAGCAATGTAAAACCTCAACATGGCTATATAGGGTTGCACTCAATACGGCGCTTCTACAAAAAAGAAACGAAAAAAACCTCTCTTACACCTCTATAAATGAAAAAATTACAGATTTAGCTCATGATAATCATGAAGAATTACTGATACGTCAATTATATAGTTTAGTTGAAAAACTTAATTGGGAAGAAAAGAGCATCATAACTCTATATTTGCAAGAATTATCTCATAAGGAAATAGCTGAAATATTAGGTATATCGGTAAGCAATGTAGGCACAAAAATTCAACGTATTAAACTGAAATTAAAGAATTTAAATAAAATGGAATAAACGCTATGGAACTGGATGAATTAAAAGAGGGATGGCAAAAATACAATGAAAGAATTAACAATCAATCTAATGGTTTTAATCGGATCATTGTGCGAAAAAAATCATGGATTGTACAAAATAAGATAGCATTGAATGGTATTATTTGTATTGCTGCTGCATTATTACTTTTTATCCTGCTTTTTAGACATATCTCAAGAATAGAAATCGAAAGGAATTTAGCAATGATCATTTGCTGCTCAATAATAGGAATCTATACTTTTGTAAAAGGAATTTTTACGCTTTTATATTTCAGAGCAATCAATAAAACAGACAACGAAGTTCATCAATTTATGCTTAAAAACCTCAAAAATCAATTATTCTTTGTATACGAACAAATGCTATGGCTATGGGGATTACTACCTTCTATTTTGTTGCTTCTTCCAGTTATTATCGTGCAATTTATTCCGGTTCAGGAAGGCTTTTACAGAGTCTATTTCATCTCAATCGGTATAATATATCTCACAACAGTACTGGTATTCAGTGGAATACTTTGTAAAAAAAGAAAAAAAATAATATCTGAAATAAAAGAGGCCAATCAATAAACGTAATAAACTGAAAACCAGAACTATAAAAAGATTTACTTCAGTTTTTAAATCCGAAATCTGAAATTGGTCGTTGAGCGAAGTCGAAACGCCGAAATCCGAAATCAAAATTTGTACAATATATTCAAAAAATTGCTGTTATGTATGGATGGAAATCGCGAAAATCCAAAAGAGAGTAGCGCAGTAAAATGATAAATTAAATCTAAAAAAATGAAAAATTCTTTAGTTAAAATTTGGCTTATAGCAGCAGTTATTGCTTTTTCGTTAACCGGTTGTGACGGAGAAAAAATAGTACCGGTTTCTGAACTCCCCAACGAAATTACAACTTATATCTCAACACATTTCCCTTATAGCACCATTTTACAAGGCGTTGTGGAAAGAGACGGATTCAGTAAAACTTATCAAATTACACTTTCTGATGCGACTAAATTAGAGTTTAACAGAAAAAAAGAGATTGTTGATATAGACGGTAAAAACGCACTTCCAAACTCTGTAATTCCTGAAAAAATATTGCAATATGTTTGTACCAATTTCCCTCATAACTCTGTTACAGATTGGAAATTGGATGATAGAAAGCAACAAGTTGAACTCGACAATGAGATTACACTGGAGTTCAATAAGGATGGTGATTTTCTAAGAATTGATGACTAGTACTGATTTCGGATTTCGGATTTCGACTTTCGACATTAACAGGTTTTTTATTTGGGATTTTAAATAATTGGGGGGCAGACAAGGCTCCCCTTTTCGCAATTTTATTTCCCCACTCTCAACATCATACCTTTTTGAATATGAGTGATCATTTACGAATTGCGGAATTTTTGCGTAAATCTAAAGAATACAACTGAATAACATAATCCCAATTTTAAGGTGGTCGAATCTGACCACTTTAAAATACAAGCGGGTTGACTAACAGAAACTAGTCGCATAAAATCCAGCTTATTCCTTTAAACACCATCAAATTACGAAATTAAGGATTTAGCATCATTCTGAAGAACATAACTGAACAAAAACCTTATCTTAAAACTCTTCAAATTTAAGGGTGGAATTTTAAAAATATTTTATTAAATTTGCAAAAAATCTGATGACATTAAAAGTAGCGGAAAAACTAAACTCATTATTCTATCATAACTACTAACAAAACTAACTAAAACAAAATCAAAATGGCAAAAATTAATGTAAAAGACACTGAAATTACAGTTATATCGGTTGAAGATAAAGATTATATCTCTCTAACTGACATGGCTAATGCAAAAGAAAGCAAAAGTCGAGCTGCTGATGTTATAAAAAACTGGATTAGAACACGTTATGCTATTGAATTTTTAAGTGTTTGGGAGCTGATTCATAATCCTAATTTTAAAGTGGTCGAATCCGACCACTTTAAGATACAAGCAGGATTAGCTAATTTCGTATTGAGTGCTTCTGAATGGATAGAAAAAACTAATGCTATAGGAATTATTGTCAAAAAAGGGAAATATGGTGGAACTTTTGCACATAAGGATATAGCTTTTGAATTTGGTTCTGCTATCAGTGTACCTTTTAAACTGTACTTAATTAATGAATTTCAACGACTTAAAGAAAATGAGCAAAAACAATTGGGCTGGACAGCCAAACGTGAATTTGCAAAACTTAATTATCACATTCACACAGATGCGATTAAACAACATCTAATTCCGGCGGAAATTACTTATTTGGAAACATCTATAATTTATGCTAATGAAGCTGATGTGCTGAATGTTGCCTTATTTGGGATGACTGCTAAGGAATGGAGAGAACTAAATCCTGATTTAATAGGGAATATACGGGATTATGCCAGCATTAATCAATTGATTTGTTTGGCAAATTTAGAAAACCTTAATGCACTATTTATTCAAGAAAAAATACCACAACAAGAACGACTTATAAAACTAAATCAGATTGCTATCCAACAAATGAAGATATTGATTGATGCTGATAATAGAAAAATCTTGAAACAATAAATATTAAATCCAAACAAAAAATTTCTGCCAAAAATCAGGATTAATTAAAAAAAATCGTTATATTTGTCTTTTAAAGGACAAATCAATCAGAAATAACGTAAAATAAATAGAATCATGAAGAATTTAGTAGTTTTATCAGGTGCGGGAATTAGCAAAGAGAGTGGTATTCCCACTTTTAGAGATAATGATGGTTTGTGGAAAAAGTTTAGCTTTCAAGAGCTGGCAACATTGGATGCATGGATTCATAATCAGGATATCATGCTGGAGTTTTACAACATCAGACGGAAAGAGGTGATGGAATCGGAGCCCAACAAGGCGCATTTGACACTCAAGGAACTGGAAAAGGATTTCAATGTACAAATCATCACTCAAAATGTGGATGATCTGCACGAAAGAGCGGGTTCTACCAACGTTCTGCACCTTCACGGAGAGATTCGCAAGGCAAGAAGTAGCGTTGACGATAGTATCATCATCGATATTGAAGGCAGTGAACTCAATCCCGGAGATCTTTGTCCGTTAGGATCACAGCTGAGACCCCATATTGTTTGGTTCGGAGAGGCTGTTCCCATGATGACTGAAGCGATCAAAATTGTGGAGACTGCCGATATTTTCCTTGTTATTGGCACCGGATTGCAAGTGTATCCCGCTGCCAGTTTAGTGCACTACTTACCCAACAAAGCAGCCCGCTATATTATAGATCCGGGTAGCCATTTCCAGGACATCAGAGGATTTAAACACATTCAAAAGACTGCGGTACAGGGCATTACAGATTTCGTCAATGAGATATTATAGCGATTGCACGCTATAACTGTTAGAGCATCTCCAGACAGGGAAGCACAAACGCTCTGAGTCCCTGTTGGGGAGCTGTTTTGTCCAATTCTCTCAACTTTTGCATCAGTGGTTCTACCTGATGATCTTCGATCATCGTTAGAAAAGCACAGTTGAGTGTCGGCCAGGCATGAGAGCCATAGTGGGGTTCACCGTTAAAGTGACCCCTTCCTTGTACTTCATCCCAATAAGTAAATCCACGGATTTCCAGCTGATTGAACAGCTCCAGAATATCTTGATAAAATGCTTGATATGCAGATATAAAAACAGCTTTCATTATTCAATTTATTTTTCTAATTCATTATTAAGACTCTCCTACTCTACTACCGATTGAGCAGCACTCTTTTCTAAAAGTTTACGTTGCTTGCGTGCTCTTCGTTTTTCTCCGTAGCGGGCAAAAGAAGCATACAGCATCGGAATTAAGAGCAAAGTGATCATGGTGGAGAATGTCAATCCCCACGCTACAGTCATCCCCAGCGGATTCCACATCTCAGCTCCCTCTCCCTTACCAATTGCCAAAGGAATCATACCCAAAACGGTGGTAATGGTAGTCATCAAAATTGGTCTCAAACGCGATCTTCCTGCCATAACTACAGATTCCTCAACGGTATGACCTCTTTCTCTGAGCAGAATGGTGTAGTCAATCAAAACAATACCATTTTTCACCACAATACCGATCAACAACACCAACCCGAGCATCGCCATCAGTCCCAGCGGAGTGCCGGTAACCGACAATCCCAGCAATACACCGGTTAATGCAAACGGAATGGAGAAAATAATCACAAATGGGTAAACAAACGATTCGAACTGCGATGCCATCACAATGAATACCAGGATTAAAATCAACACCATTAACAATGCCAGGTCTGCAAATGATTCTTGCTGATCCTGGTATGTTCCTGCCAGCTCTGTCGTAATTCCTTGAGGTAATTCAGTTTGATCCAATGCATCTTTTGCAATTTCAGCCAGATCACTCAAAGGTACATCTGCACTGGCTGTCATCTCTACTTTTACAATTCTAGATCTGTTTTTTCTTTCAATAGTAGGAGGAGTGAGCACTTCATCTATTTGTGCCAATTCACCCACTTTAACAGCTGCACCCTGTGGGGTAAAGAGAGTCATTTGCCGAATATCGTTCAAATTCTCTCTAAACTCAGGAGCTAAGCGCACCCGAATCATATATTCGTGACCATCCTCTCTATAAACCGATGCAATCGCCCCCCCAATTCGATTTTTTACTAAAGTAGCTGCCGTGCCTACATTTAAACCCTTTTCTGCTAACTTTCTGCGATCAAAATTAATAGATACTTCAGGGGTATACTCCTCACGAGAGATCTTAGCTGATCCACATCTGGTATCTTGTAACACTTTATCAGCGATCGTTGCAGCGAACTTATCTGTTTCTAAAAAGTCATTTCCATAGATTTCCACCACAACAGTACTTTGTCCACCGGCACCACCACCTCTACCTAATCGAACAAAGTAAGTATTAATTTGAGGATATTCTCCCAAAATAGTATTGGTTATGTCTGATATCTCTTGAATACCTCTTTCTCTTTCCGTTTTTTTAGTAAAACGCATATTAAAAGAGAGCATGTGAGAACCACTTTCAAAGAGTCGTCCAAAAGTATTCTGATCTGATGGTTGCCCTACATTAAAGTTGCAGTGTATCATCTCCGGAAAATTCTCCTGAAATCTCTGGGTTAACTCCAATCCTAAGGCACGACTCTCCTCTAACCGTGTTCCCATAGGTAGCTTCACCGTAACTGTGAGTCGCCCATTATCTTCATGAGAGAAAAACTCAGTTGGAATCACTTTAGCAAGAAACAAACTAGCAATAAAAATTACGAGGGCTCCGACAATCACCCATACTCTCCATTTTAAAACCAACCCCAATACTTTGGAATACCATAAATCTAGTTTATCCAGTTGTCTTTCAAATTTACCCTGGAATCGATCAAACCAACTATTACTTCTATGTTGTGCTTTTAACATCACAGAAGACATCATCGGTGTCAATGTAATGGATGCCAATAACGAGACTACGATCACGATAGTCATAATCCAGCCCATTTGTTTGAAAAGCACACCTGCCAAACCGCTAAGAGTAGTCATCGGTAAGAAAACAGCCAATAACACCAAGGTGGATGCAACTACGGAAAGATATACCTCATTGGTGGCGTAAACCGCCGCAGATTTAGGTTTACTACCCCTGGATATGTGTTTGCTGATATTCTCCAGTACCACAATAGCGTCATCCACCACCATTCCAATAGCAATACTCAGTGATGATAAAGAGATTACATTCAGTGAATTACCTGTAATAGCCAGATAGATAAAAGAGGCCACCAGCGAAACAGGTATCACAATAGCAATAATAAAAGTCGCCCTCCATCTACCTAAGAACATCATCACCACAACTACCACCAATATCAAAATAGTAATGATCGCTTCACGCAAACTCCCGATAGTGTTCAGAATATCATCAGAGGTGTCATAGATTACACCAATCTTGATATCCTCAGGAAGAGTTTCCATCAATTCCGGCAATCTTTTCTTAATCTCCTTAGCAGTATTAACCGTATTCCCTCCAGTCTGCTTTTGTATGATAATGGAAGCACCTCGTACACCATTGTTATACACCTCCTGAACACGCTCCTGTACTGTATCTTTTACAACCGCAACATCTTTTAGATAAACATTGCGATTATTAAAACTACCGACAACAATATCATTCATTGCAGCATAGTCATCAAACTCTCCAATTGTTCTAATAGAAAAGGTTGAACTACCCATATCCATATTGCCCAATGGAAGATTCAGATTCTCCGCTCTGATCACATTGGTAATTCCCTCTACAGTAAGTCCGTAAGAATCAAGCTTATAAGGATCACAGTAGATATTAATCTCACGTTGTGGAGCACCCTGGATTGAAACCGCACCCACGCCTTCAACCCTACTCAATGGGGAAACAATCCGTTCATCCAAAATCTTATAGAGTGCATTGGTACTCTCTTCACTCTGAACTGAAAGCATTAAGATAGGAATAGCCTCAGTACTAAACTTAAAAATAATCGGTTTGGAAACACCATCCGGAAGCATGGAACTAACCAGATCCAGTTTATCCCGAATATCATTGGTCGCTTCTTCGACATCAATCCCATACTCAAACTCCAACGCAATAACAGATACATTCTCCTTTGAATTGGCGTTGATATGTTTTAAGTTGCTCACTCCGTTCAAAACATTCTCCAACGGCTTGGTAACATTGGTTTCAATATCGGAAGCACTCGCCCCTTCATAACTGGTTAACACCAAAATATTGTTGGTCCCCAAATCGGGAAGTAAATCCACAGCCAACTTGGAATAGGAATAGACTCCAATGATAACAATAGCTACATAGATTAATGCTGTTGTAATTGGATTTTTAACTGATTTTTGAAATATACTCATAATTCAAACTTTCTAGATTATTAGTGATAGAGCTATTATTCGGCAATTTTTACCTTCATTCCTCTTTTCAACTTAGTTAATGAGGTTGTAGCAACCACATCCCCATCATTCAATCCTGAGAGCACCTCATAACCTTGATCCAACCTTCTACCGGTAACAATTTTAACATACTCTACCGTATTATCTTCCTGAACCCTATAAACAAAGCGATCTGAAGATCCGGTTAATTTAATCACAGCCTCATCAGGAACAACCACATTTTGAACCGCTCCAAAGTTGAAGAACACTTTACCATACATGCCGGGTCTCACTTTCCTGTTATTGTTAGGCAATGAAACTTCCACAGTAAATGTATGGGATCTGGGATCCAAGGTAGGATGAATTAAGGTTACCTTTCCTGTAAACTCCTCATCCTCAAAGATATCAATCTTAATTTTTGCACTCATTCCCAGTTTTACAAACTTATATTGACTTTCGGAAACGTTGACCAACAGTTTCACCGGATTGATTTGTTGTACCTGTAAAATAGGATTTCCGGCAAAGATATCCCCGGAATCATAATTTCTCATCGTTACAATACCGTTGATAGGACTCAGCAACTGTGTATTCTCTTCCAGATTTTTAATATTATTGCGGGCAATATCCAGTTGAGCTTTTTGAGCATCATACTCTGCCTGAGATATGCCCCCGATTTTATACATCTCTTCAAAACGTCCAAAGTTGGCTTCCAGATTTTGCAGCTGTGTGCGTGCCTGACGCAACATGGTAGCATCCATCTGGATCAGTTTTTGTCCTTTAACAACAGCATCCCCAACCTCAACAAAAATCTTTTCAATTCTACCCGGAGTGGTGGGAGCAATATGGTTCAATACCTCAGCACGAACTACTGCCGAATAATCAAACTCCTGCTGTACCTCCTGCAACTCAACACGCGCTGTTTTGATAGTCAACTCTGTTTCTTCCACTACGGTTTCTGTTTTCTTTTTAGAACAAGCGGTAAAAACCAATAGTGAAACCAAAGTTAAAGTGGTGAAAAATAGACTCTTTTTCATTGTAATATTTTTTATATAATTTTTTATTAATTAATTCCAATTATTTTGTTTAAATCTGATTGTGCCGACAAATAGTCGTGAATCGATTGCAAATATTGCAATTGCGTTGAAGTCAGTGCAAACTCGGCATTGGTTAAATCGAGCCATGTAGCCAAACCTACATCATATTGCTTTTGCGCAATCTCGTAAGCTTTCTGTGCAATTTTTAAAGTTTCACTGGTAGAAATATAGTTTTCCCTTGCCAAATCCATCTTATCTATCGCCTGATAAATACTCACCCAAAGCGAATACTCCAAAGTTTGGCGTGAATCTTGCAAATTTTGCTGACTCAAATTATTCTGTTTCAACTTATAACCTGTAGATGCCCAGGAAACAATCGGGATTTGTAATGAAAAACCAATCATAGAGTAAGGGAACCAGTTATATTCGGCAAAGTTGAAATCATTCGATAAAGAAGCATACTGATATAAACCTGTCATGGCTAAAGATGGCAAAGTTGAAGCCACAATCAAAGATTTAGCTTGCTTCAATTGATCCATTCCTAACTCTAACTGCTTCAAATCACTATTGTTATTCAATGAAAGATCTGCTATAGCAGGACTGTTTTTAGAAAGCATCGCTTCTTCGTAAGCCCCTAACTCTCCATCAAAAATAATCGGTTCATTGACATCAACACCCATTAACACTTTCAATAGCTTTTCTGTTAATTCCAACCCATTTTTTGTTGATAGTAAATTGGGCTTTTGGTTAGCCAACTGCACATCAGAACGCATTTTCTCAAACTCGGAAACCAACCCCTGATCAAACTTATCATTAATCAACTTATTATTTTTTTCACTGTTTTGATAGTTTTTCTGTAGAAAATCATAGCTCTCTTTCAACATCAAATAGGTGTAAAACGTTTTTTCAATCTGATTCTTCAGATCTAATTTGGACGCTCTCGCTTTTTCCAAACTCAACTCCACATCCAATTGGGTCAACTTCAGATTTTCCCACAAAGCCGGCATCACCAAGGGAAGTTGCATATTGAGTCCGGCGTTGTATGAATTGGATGAACCCACTTCAATCTCCATGGACATACCATTAAAATCCATCACCATTTTTTGTTTTTTCAGCGTCCGATTATACCCTGCTGCAAACGAAATATTGGGAAATAATCCTACAATCTGCTCTTTCTTGTAATATTGCTTCATCAAAACGCCTCGTTCTGCAATCTTAACAGTAGGACTTTCACTCATGGCAATCTCCAAAACCTGAGCCAAATTCAAGTGATAAGGCTCTTTTTCCGTTTGTGCTACCCCTTTAAATTGAAAAGATAACAATAATAGAACTATTATAATCGTTAGTTTAGATAAATTTTTATTCATAACTCTATATTTTCAACCATACAAATTAGTACAATAAACTATAAAACGTTACACTTTTTTCCAATATAATATAGTTGATTTTTAAAATTTATACCTTTTTTATGACCTCGAAACGCAAATCCTACCTGTTTATTATTGCACCGATTATTTTTCTCTTCTTTTTATGGGGATTTGCACATAGTTTACTAGATGTGCTGAACAAACATTTTCAGGACAGCTTTGAAATTTCAAAATTTCGATCCTCCTGGATTCAGGTTGCCCTTTACGGTGGTTACTTTCTCATCTCACTCCCTGCCGGATATTTCTTAAAAAAATACTCCTTTAAAAAGAGTATCATACTGGGATTACTCCTTTTTGGAGCGGGTGCCATCTTTTTCGTTCCTGCCGACCAATTGAGTTCTTTTCCTCTCTTTCTGATATCGCTTTTTATCATTGGCTCCGGATTAACCTTTTTAGAAACTGCTGCCAATCCCTATGTAACACTCCTGGGAGATCCGGAAGGTGCTTCCCGAAGGTTGAATTTTGCACAATCATTTAACGGATTAGGCTGGATTTTAGGTCCGATGATTGGAGGAATACTCCTTTTCGCCTCCGACGGCTCTTTGCGTTCCGTTAGTCTCCCCTACCTTTCTTTAGGAATTGTCGTGTTTATCACCGCATTTATATTCAGCAAAATCTCATTCCCGAAAGTCGCAGAAACCGACACCCATCAGCCGGCATATCAGGCGAAACACACAGCTCCACTATGGAAACAACCGCTTTTTATTTTTGGGATGGTGGCACAATTTTTATATGTTGGAGCCCAAACCGGAATCAATAGCTTTTTTATCAACTATGTTTTGGAACTCAAGTCCAGCCTAACTCCCCGTGATGCAGCGCTCTTACTTTCCATAGGGGGAATGACCCTCTTCACTCTGGGACGTTTCCTCGGCAGCTGGATCATGCGTTGGATCGCACCCGATCGCCTGTTGATTATCAATTCAACCGTAGCCATCGTACTCACCTACGTAGTGATTCTCTCATTAGGTACTATTTCATTAATCGCGCTACTCCTACTCTACCTTTTCTTCTCCATCATGTTCCCCACCATTTTCTCTCTCTCAATCAAAGGTTTAGGCAATCAAACAGAAAAAGGCTCTTCCCTCATGGTGATGACCATCGTTGGCGGTGCTGTAGTTCCTCCCATCATGGCGCTCATTGGCGCAAATGTGATGGCAATCGGCTTTATCATACCCCTCATCTGCTTCGCGGGTGTACTCAGCTTTGCGATATTTAATCGCTACGCAACCCGTTGATTTTGAAGTTCGGAATCACATTTTATTTTGAGACGCAAAGCATTGCGTCTCTACGGCAATTTTATTACTGACTTCTTACTTCTTATTTCTTATTTGGAATTTAAAATAAATGGGGGGCAGAATAGAACTCCCTTTTTAGCCATTCCGTTTCCCCACTCGGCAAAAAAATCGAGATCGAAGTTCTACAAATAATAGATGGTCCCTCAAAAAAAGTCATTTAGCTATTTATTTATCTATTATTGCTTTTACGCCTTCTTTGAGTTCGTTAATGTTGGGTAGAAGAAGTTGATATTTAGAAACAAGCAGATTTGCATTATCATTCAGCATCGCATATTCAACCATAATCTCATCCTTTTCTTCAGAAAGGATTATTCCAATTGGTTGATTGTCTGTTTCGTCATTAACTTCTTTCTCGAAATATCCCAGATAGAGTTTCATTTGACCTATATGTTCATATTCAACTTCTCCGATTTTTAGATCAACCAAAACGTAACATTTGAGTTTCACGTGATAAAAAACCAAATCAACGTAGTAGTGCCTATTGTTCAAAGTGATTCGTTTTTGCTTCCCTATGAATGCAAAACCTTTTCCTAATTCTAAAAGAAAACTTTGAAGATTATTTATAATTGCATTCTCAATATCACTTTCAGAATATTGCGACTTTTCAGGTATTCCTAAAAATTCAAAAACGTACGGATCTTTTGTTAAATCATGTGGAGTTTTAACGATTTGACCCTCTTTTGCCAATTCTAATATTTTTTCTTTATCTTGATTTAATGCTAATCTATGAAAAAGACCACTTTGCTTTTGTCTTTTCAGCTCTCTAACGGTCCAGTTCTCAGAAATAGCTTGTTTCTGATAGAAGTTTCTTGCTAAATCATCATCAATTTTTAGTAACTCAAAATAATGTGACCAGGTCAATTTGTGAGACAGTGTCTCACATTTTGGATATTTATAATAAAACTGTCTCATGTAGGTTAAGTTGCTTCTGCTAAATCCTTTGCCATATCGAACACTTAAATCTTTTGACATCTGAACTAAAAGTTCCTTCCCGTAAGTAGCTTTAATATTTCCATTTTGCTCAAATTCAACAATAAATCTGCCAATTTCCCAATAAGCTTTTAACATTTCGACATTAATAGCAGAAACCACATTCGTTTTTGCTTTGTCATAAACAGAACCGATATTATTTATCAGCTCCTCATATCCTTTAGTTTCAATTAGTTTACCCATAAGTATTGCATTCATTAGATAGTTGTCTCACATTTTCACAATGAAAGTCCGAAATCCGAAATCTGTTATTTTTTTCTTCTTCTTTTCGTCGGGATCCAATCTATTACAGTCCCGTTGCATTCCGGTGCATTGGGACAACAAATAAATTCCATACCACCTTCATTCCGACGATAGACTTTATAGTCGCCTACCGTAAAAATGGAGCCACAATGAATACATTCAAGTTGATCTGTTAACTTAGGGATTCCCTCAAAAGGGTAATTTTCTTCCAGGTACTTTTGCTTGTCTTTGATAGTTACTTCTTGAGTCATAATGAGTTAATTTTAGTTTAAAAGTAGTTTTATAAGCAGTTTTTCCAAACGTATAGTTCAGATTGCAAATATACAATAAAAAATTATGAAATCCAAATTTTTATGTGTAAAATCTATCGTAAGAACAACCTATTGTAAATCGTAATTTTCCAGTATCTTTGCAGATTGTTTTCAATTCAAAACGAAACTTCGCAGAGATATGGCTAAACAGAAAAAAGTTTTTGTTTCGGGATGTTACGACCTCCTTCACTCAGGGCATGTTGCTTTTTTTAAGGAAGCATCGCAGCATGGCTTACTTTATGTCGGTATCGGCTCGGACCAGACAGTTTTTGACCTCAAGGGGAGAAGACCCGTCAACTCTGAAAAAGAACGACTTTACATGGTAAGCGCCATCCGATATGTCGAAAAAGCATGGATTAACAGCGGGAGCGGAATCCTCGATTTTAAAGAGGATCTCATCCGTTTGAGTCCCGATGTTTTAATGGTGAATGAGGATGGACACTCTTTGGAGAAGGAACAACTGTGCAAAAAGTTAGGCATTGAGTATATTGTCAGCAAGCGCATTCCGGAGGAGGGACTTCCACAGCGAAGCACTACGGAACTGCGCAAAATCTGCAACATTCCATACCGCATCGACTTGGCAGGCGGGTGGCTGGATCAGCCTTTTGTTTCGAAATATCATCCCGGAGCGGTACTCACCATCAGCATTGAGCCTACCTACAACTTTAACGACCGGAGCGGGATGAGTACCAGCACGCGAAAAAAAGCGATCGAACTCTGGAAAACAGATCTTCCGGAGGGAGACCTAGAAAAGATTGCTAAAGTACTATTCACTTACGAAAATGAACCGGGTAGAGAATACGTAAGTGGCTCTCAGGATGCTATTGGGATTGTTTTTCCCGGTTTAAATAAGTTAAATTATCAAGAGGGAGCCTACTGGCCTACTCCTATCGAATCAATCACTGATGAGGAGCATCTTCAATGGCTCGAAAAGCGCCTCTATCTGTTGACACTCAAACCTCGCCACCAGCAGATGGAAATTCTGAGTAACGTGAATATCAATGAAACAGACGCTAAAGCGTTGGCAATGGCTGCCGATGATATGTGGGAAGGATTGAAAAACAAGGATAGCCAATTGGCAGGCAGCGCCATGACACGCAGTTTTGAAGCACAAATCAAGATGTTCCCCAATATGGTTACTGAAGAGGTTCTCGAAGCAATCGAAACGGTTCAAGATCAGGTGTTAGGCTATAAACTCTCCGGTGCCGGTGGAGGCGGTTATCTGGTACTTTTCTCTGAAACACCGATTCCCAATACATTACAAATTAAAATCAGAAGAAAATAATGAAAAGATATGGACAGGTAATCCGTGTAAAACCGGAAATGGTGGAAAAATATATCGAACTGCATGCCAATCCCTGGCCTGAGGTGATTGCACAAATCAAAGCATGCAACATCCAAAACTACTCGATCTTTATGCTGGAAAATCATACCCTTTTCGCCTATTTTGAATACGTCGGAAATGACTTTGAAGCCGACATGAAGCGCATGGCAGCAGATCCCATGACCCAAAAATGGTGGAAAGAGACTGACCCTTGCCAAGAGTCCCTCGGATTGGAGCCGGGCGAATGGTGGCATAATATGCGGGAAGTATTCCACTGTGACTAAGGTGTCCTTCCCCCCTTTTTTTATTATTCCAAAAAGAAAAGGAATATCAAAAAATATTCGTATATTTGTTGGTTAATTTGTAAGGATTTTAATGACTCTTTTACAAATGAACTGAAGCTGATTATTTATTAACTAAAAATATGAATTGTATGGAATTTGTGAATGCTAAAATGGCTGCGCGTATCGAGGAGATTGCAGTTGCTTTGACGAATCAACTGAGTGTGGTTGAAACTCCCGGAGAATTGAACTCCGTTCAGAAAGTGTATGAGATCTTTTCTGAAATGGATTACTATAAGAAAAATCCTGATCACTTGCAATTTGTGAATATCAAAAATGACAAATTGGGACGTCGTTCTTTGATTGCAACAATGAAGGGTGGAAAAGGAAATTCAAAAAAGACGATCGTTATGATTGGACATACCGATACAGTGGGTATTTCCGACTACGGCACACTGAAAGAGTATGCCAACAAACCTTATGAACTGACTGAAAAATTTAAAGAGATCGCTGCATCATTACCTGAAGAAGCTAGAAAAGACTTAGAATCAGGTGATTACCTTTTCGGTAGAGGACTTTTCGACATGAAAACCGGAGATGCAATCATCATGGCAATTATGGAAGAGATTTCCAAAGATCTTGAGAATTTTGAAGGTAATCTCATCTTTGCAGCAGTTTGTGACGAAGAGGGAAATTCCGGCGGGATGTTGTCGGTAGTACCTGAACTGATCAAAATGAGAGAAAAATATGGCTATGATTATTTGGCACTGTTGGATACCGACTATATGACCGCTGAATATGAAGGTGATCCAAATAAGTATGTTTATATCGGAACTGTTGGCAAATTGATGCCTTCTTTCTATGTTGTAGGAAAAGAAACTCACGTTGGAGAGTCTTTCAAAGGAATCGATGCAAACCAAATCTTAGCTTCGATTACCAATCGTATCAACCTCAATGCCGACTTCTGTGATGTGGCAGAAGGGGAAGTTTCATTACCTCCTATCACATTGAAACAAAGAGACTTAAAACCGGAATATTCGGTTCAAACTGTACAATATGCAACCTCATTCTTTAACTATGCAACCCATATCAGCACGCCTGATGAAGTGTTGGAAAAAATGGTGAAAGCAGCTGAAGAGGCGTTCCAAAACACTATTGACGACTTAAATCACCAATACAAACGTTTCTGTGAATTGGCGAACAGAACCTATAAACAGCTGCCTTGGAAAACCAGAGTATTGACTTATGATCAGCTCTACAACAAGGTAAAAGCAGAGATGGGTGACCAATTGGATGTTCAACTTAAAGAGCTTTCCGATCGCATGATGGCAGATGAGAGCATCGATCAACGTGACTTCTCATTGAAACTGGTAGAATTGACCCACCACTTGTGGAGCGACCGCGATCCTGTGGTAATCGTCTATTTCACACCTCCTTACTATCCACATATCTACGTTGAAGGTAAAGAGCCCAGAGAGAAAGCCTTACTGGATGCTGTAGCGGATGCAGTGAACAGCACAAAAACCGACTATAAACTAGTGTACAAAAAGTTCTTCCCTTACATTTCCGACTTAAGTTATGCAGCAGCACCTAAAGATCCCAAGATCATCGCTGCATTGAAAAACAATATGCCCGGATTTGGCGTGAAGTACGACCTTCCACTGGAAGATATGCAAAAACTGGATCTTCCCGTTTTGGATATCGGCGCCTTCGGTAAAGACGCACACCGCTTCACCGAAAGAATCGAAAAGAGATACTCATTCGAAGTAGCCCCAATTTTGGTGTACAAAACGATAATGAACCTCCTTAAATAAGGTAGAAGGTAGAAGGTAGAAGGTAGAAGGACACAATTACGAATTACGAATTACGAATTACGAATTACGAATTCCGCCTTCCGCCTTAAAATTCTACCTTCTACCTTCTTCCTTCTTCCTTCTCAATGTTCTCCGCAGGAATGCTTACAGCTGCCTTTCTTTACAGGAGTAAGGCACTCTTGGGGAAGTTTTTTGCGTGCTACGGGATCTCCCTTCACGTCATCAGCGTCAAAACCCAACTTGGCGATTGCTTTTCTGATTGTGGCTTCATCGGTTTTTTTAGGATTATAAGTCACAGTTAAATTACCGGAGTGTTCACAAAATTCATAAGATGAAACCCCTTTCAAAAAAGGGATAATCTCTTTAAAAATCTCATCACTTTTGCTCGAACAAGCATTGGTTTTGATGGTTACAGTTTGTTTCTTGCTGCTTTGAGCATACAATGCTGTGGATAATCCAAAAGCAGCCAATACAACTAAAATGAACAGTTTTTTCATAGATTTATATTTTATTATTTTTCAAATTCTAATGATTTCTAAGAGTTAATCTCATGCCCACATAACCCATGATTCCGGTAATCGGAGCATACACCATGGAAGCATCAAATTGAGGTCCAAAAGGATTATCATAGCCCAAAATAGGCATCTCCTGTTTGTAATTCAACATATTTTCGGCTCCAATATAAAACTCCCACTGTTTATGCTTGCGGGTTATTTGTGCATTCAAAATAAAGTAATCGGGTGATTGCGCATCCAAACGGTACTGAGGCAATTCCTGTTCCGGTTGCACCAATGCCGGATCCAACTTCGGCAAACGCATCTTGCTATTGTATTGCAGTGTCGTATTGAATTTCCATTTGTTGTATCGGGTAGCATAGTTCAGATTCAGAAGTGCCTTATGCGGACTCATCAACGCTTTTTGCTGCAATTGTCCGGCTGTAGTCATCTGCACATCATTAAATCTGTACGCCAGAGTAATCTCAAAACGGTCAATCGGTAACATAATCAACTCCGCTTGAAAGGCATGCGAATAGGATTGGTTTAAAATCCCGTTAACACCTCCATTGAGGTTATAAACATAAATGTTGTGCGCATCCCGATCCATATCTACAATGGTCTGATTAACAAAGTGAGTGTAGTGGTAATCCACTGTAAAAGTAGATTGTCCTCCCTTCATTTTGAAAGTTCTGACATAACTTGCCCCAACATTGTAAGCCTCTTCTGGTTTGAGATCTTCCACAAAAATGAACTCCCTGTTACTCACCAGCAAAGAAAGATTTTCAGCAATCACATTAGAAACTCTGTATGCCTTTCCTGCCGAAGCTCTCACGGCATTATGTTCCGATATTTGCCATTTGGTATGCAAACGAGGAGTGTACAGCATCTGATTATAGTAAGCATGATAATCTACCCTGAAACCGGGCATAACAATAAACTTTTCAGCTATGGAGTACGCATATTCCGCGTAGAATCCGGGTACTATTTCTTTTTTATTTTGAAAATAGTGTGAGGTACTGACTTGGAGCGTTTTCAAAATTTCTCTCAAATAGTCAACCTGCATACTCAATCCCATTCCGACACGGTGATTTTCTTTTGCTCCAAAACGGTCTGAGTACAAAATATTTGCATATCCACTCACTTGTTCAGCATTGTAGAGACGCATCCCAAAAATCGACTGATTATCCTGAAAGTTGAAGGATAATATCGTTCCAATACTTCTGTGATGGTGATCTTTAAACATAAATCCATTTTTAGTGATCAGATCCATCTTATTGGTTTTGATATGTAATCCGTAAGGATTGAACATGTTCAATTCCTGTTTGGGATCATACTTCATTTGCCCTCCTACCCTATCCTCAATCAGATAACCGATCATAGTTCTGCCCTCCATCACCTCTTTATAGCGATAATCGATTCTGAACATGGAGTTCAATTGCTTAGTTAGAGGCAAATCCATAAAACCATCATTATTGTTGTCCAAACGTACCATTTGAGAGTTGGCGTGTAACAAAAGCAATCCGTAAACCGGTTTAGTTTTGCTCATTGGGAAACGGGTATTAAGATTCACATCTGCAGAACCCATCGTGTTTCCGTATAGATTCAAAAAGAGCTTTTCCTTATTGGTTTCCGGCTTTTTGTAATCCAGATTGATCTGTCCTGTGATTCCCTCAAATCCATTGGATACCGAGGAGGTTCCTTTCGAAACACTAATCGCATCCATCCATGAACCGGGCACAAAACCCAATCCGAACTGATTGCCTAACAATCGGATATAGGGTACATTTTCCAGCAAAATCTGCGTATAAATTCCGGATAAGCCCAACATCGCAATCTGTTGAGCACCACTTACGGCATCGGCATACTCAACATCCACGGAGAGCGAGCCTTCAAAGCTTTCTGCCAGATTGCAACAAGCTGCTCTACGCAATCCTTCACCGGTAGTAATCTGAGTTAAAATCGG
Source organism: Bacteroidota bacterium (assembly GCA_029570835.1). Lineage (GTDB taxonomy): Bacteria > Bacteroidota > Bacteroidia > Bacteroidales > WCHB1-69 > UBA5429. The sequence continues at coordinate 79,708 of JAKPTX010000255.1, read as the reverse complement.
TTTGATAGAAATATAAGAACCCTCTCTAGCTGAAATTTCTACGCCTTGCAGACTATTAGCTGCCGACAAAATAACATTCAGTGTTTCCTGATCTTGAGGCACTTCAATCGTATCGTTTTCATATGTTAAATAGCGAACTATCAAACGATTAAACGAACTCACTCTGGTAATTTCAAAATGACCTTCTGCATCTGAAAAGGCTCCTATATTGGTTCCCAACCACTGCACGGAGGCGCCTGAAACCGGAGACATACTACCTCCTTCACCATACTCAGTGATGGTTCCTTTTAAGGTTTGTACCTGGGCTTGAGTTGTCATTATAAAAAATCCCAGACACAATAATATAAATAGTTGTTTTTTCATTTTATTCATCATTTTAGCACAAGTAAAAACTACTTGTAGTCATTAACAATAGTGTAATTAATTCGCAGTGTACTTTATAACAATTTGAACAACAAACTATTAGGCGTACAATACTCTTTGAGAAATAAAATGAATAAAATCGGGACTCCCCGCTCGAATGGAGGGAGGATCAATATCTGTACTCATCTGTTCAAAAGAGGCTGGAACAGATGATATTTCAACTATTGGCTCATTGAAAAGATCAATCGGATCACATGTTAAATGATATTCCTTTGATAAATCATCAACTTTATAGCTATCGGTAATTTTTATCAGATGGGAAACCAGCGAACAATGAGAGTGCATAGTACAGTGAGAATGTTCCTCATCCACTGATGAACAGGCATGACATTCTTCAGACTCACAACCTGTATGATGATGCTCATGGATAAGCAAATAGATATTATGCTGTGAATTAGAGCAAAAATGATCATGCGATTCCGTACACACATGAACTGTCACCATAATCCCTGATGAAAAGACAAAAAAGATCAGCATTACCAACATGGTGATAACGTGCGATAAAATCTTATATACTCTTTTGTTTTTCATATCAATCTGCAAAAGTATGAAAAAAATCGTAATTCGTAATTCGTAATTCAAAAAAATTCCGCCTTCCGAAATCCGCCTTCCGCCTTAAAATTCTACCTTTGTATAATCACCTCTGGTTCAAGGTAAACTCCATACTTCTGCACGACGCTTTCCTTGATCTTTTCCGCTAATTGGAGAATTTCTTGTCCTGTGGCGATACCGTAGTTGACCAGGATTAGGGCTTGTTTGGGATAGACACCGGCGTCCCCTTCGCGATACCCTTTCCAACCCGCCATATCAATCAGCTGTCCGGCTGCCAGCTTTATATTCTCATTCGCTACAGGATAACCAATCAGATTGGGATATTCCGCTTTCAGCTGATTCCATTGTTCTATAGAAACAACAGGATTTTTGAAAAAGCTTCCTGCTGAACCGATCTCCTTTACCGATGGCAATTTGGAGTTTCTGATCCGAAGCACTTCATCACGAACTCCGGCAAGGGTCACTTTATCAGGCTCTTGCGCCAACTCCTTCAAGGCGCCATATTCAAGGTTAAACGATTTAATCTTATACAACTGAAATACCACTTCCGTAATCACATATTGATCTTTAACCTCTCTCTTAAAAATCGAATCGCGGTAGCCAAATCGGCAATCCTCATTGGTAAACAGCACTTTACGTCCATTGTCGAGACGCAAAGTATGGACTTGAAAGATCCGATCTTTGGCTTCCATACCATACGCTCCGATATTTTGCACAGCGCTACTCCCTACTTTTCCGGGAATACCGGCTAAATTCTCCAATCCGTAATAATTATGCTCCACACAATAATTCACAAGATCATCCCATTCCTCGCCGGCCGCCACTTTTAGATAAACATAGGTACTATTTTCCGCTATCCATTGAATCCCTTTCGTATTGATATAGAACACTCTGGCTGCTAAATCCTGAGTAAACAGGAAGTTGCTTCCTCCCCCCAGAATTAAAAACGGTTCAAAAAAAAGTTTCTTTTCAATCGCATCCACCAGCTGAGAGGGATCTGTAATCTCAATCAACTCTTTACATAATGCACTGATTCCAAATGTGTTATATTGTTTTAAATCAACCATAATTCATCATTTTTTTGATATCCAATAGATTGCTCCACCTGCACTATCTTGTGTAGCACCGGTAACCGAAGCGAGTGTATTATCCTCTTGACGCCATCTCAAATAGCCCAAAAACGCAAAAACAATCGCCTCCTTAAACTTGATCGTCTGCTCATCAGGAAGACAAATTTCCGATTGAGTATGTGCAGCTATTCGCTTCATTAAGAAGGAGTTAAACGCACCTCCACCCGTTACCAACACCTTTCCTTGATCCGGTAGATTAGCCCCGATAACAGATGCAATATGCTCCGTGATGGTTGCCATTAAATCCTCCGATGAAGCTTCCTTTTCCTCCAAAATCGGCAAAAACACCTGCTCAAACCACTCCCGTCCCAACGATTTAGGGTATGGTTTTTTATAATATTTTAATTTTTGTAATTGAATTATTAGGGGGGAGACAATTCGTCCCTTTTCGGCAATCGCTCCCTCTCTATCGAACGGGTATCCCATTTGGCGCGCATAGTGATTGAGTGGGATATTGCAGAGCGAAATATCATAAGCCACCCTCTTCGCTCCATCCTCGAAAGAGATATTGGCGATACCACCCAGATTCAGACACGCATCATACTCTGAAAAGAGCAAGCGATCTCCAATTGGCACCAGAGGAGCCCCCTGACCGCCCAGCGCCACATCCAAAGAACGGAAGTCACACATAACAGGTATTCCGGTCAGTCCGGCAAGCGTGCCACCATTGCCAATCTGAGTCGTGAAGCCCAGCTCCGGTGCATGAAAAACGGTATGACCGTGAGAAGCAATAAAATCGGGTGTGATGCCTACCTTTCCGATCAGCAGATTCACCTCCTGAGCACAAAATTGCGCAAACTCCTGATCCAACCGCATCAGTTCAAAACCGGACAGCAAGTGTGCCCGCCCCAACCGACTGCGCAGCTCGTCACTGTAAGGAACCTCCTCCGCAGCCACCACCTCATAGCAGTAAACTCCCTGATTTTCTGTAAATTGACAAAAAGCCAAATCCAGTCCATCCAGCGAAGTCCCCGACATTAAACCGATAACAAATTGAGGTTGTTTCATAGATGTATGATAATTTTGCGAAAATATTAAAAAGTTTCGAAATATGGGAAAAATTTCGGATTTCGGATTTCGGATTTCGGATTTTTTTAGATTTAAGGTTACTATGATTTATCTTAAGCTAGAATTAAACCATTTATATAATATTCAGTCCAAAATAATTGTGCTTGTAAATTAAAGTTTATGCTGAGATACTTAAAAACCTTTCTCATCCTCATACTATTCTTCACATTGTTTAACTTTGTTTCTTTTGGACAAGAATATAAATACTATTCCATTAACGGTGTATTAGTGGACATTGACAACAAGCAGCCCATAGAATTTGCATCTGTTGCTATCTACCAAACATCTGACTCAGTATTAATAACCGGAACAATCACCAATGCCAAGGGCGAGTTTATATTTAAAAATTTATTACCGGGAAGTTATTTGATCAAGTCAAATTCTGTAGGTTATATGACTGCTCTTAGAAATGTGGAGATATCAAATGCCTCTGTTACACTACCTGAACCTATTTATTTGAGATCACTGGCATTGCATCTGGGTGAGTTTGAGGTATCAGCGAGTAGAACTGAAAAGGAGATCAGCGTTGAAAAGACCAAAATAAACGTAGCACAAAGCATTTCTGCCATTTCCGGCAATATCACAGATGTATTAAAAAGTCAGCCCTCTATTAGCATTGACGGAGAGGATCATGTTTATCTCCGTGGAAATAAAAACATTCTTCTGCTTATTGATGGTGTTCCCACTACAGTATCAGGCTTGAATTCTATTCCGGCATCGCACGTTGAAAGCATTGAAATTATCACCAACCCGGATGTAAAATACGATGCAGAGGGAACAGGCGGTATCATCAACATCGTAACTAAAAGGGAAACCCTTTCCGGAACGAGTGGTGCAGCTTCTTTAAATTATGGCATTTACAACAAAATCAATGGAGGATTGAATTTAAACTACTCTAAAGGAATTTGGGATATCGGAATAAGCTATAATGGTAAATATGAAAAAAATGATATTCAAAGTAGTTTGATGAGAGAACTGTACGCTCAAAACCTCTTTGTTGAACAAGATATTCAATCAATACAAAGAAATTCAAATCATACACTAGGATTATTATTCAATACAAAGCCGACAAAAAAAGATCTTTTTTCTTTGAGTTTAAAATATATGTCGCCCCATTTGAATAACATTCAATCCATTACCGGTCAACAATTGGAGGACACGCTGCCTGAATTTCATTTTAATAGAAAAAACAACATCACTCACTCGAGAAAAACCTTTGGGACTACGCTATCCTATAAACGAATAATCGAAAAGAACAAACACGAACTCTCTTTTGATGCTTCATTTTCAAGAACAAAAGGTTCCAGACCTGCTGAATATCATATTGAAAACGTGCTGTTACAAAAATCTTTTGGTGGGGGAAGACCCACTAATATGAGTATTCAGGCTGACTACATGAAATCTTTATTCAAAACCGGTAAAATAGAATTTGGCTTAAAAGGATTTTCCAGATGGAATAATTTCAATTATTATTTTTATGATTTAGAGAGCATCTCAAGTGAATGGATTTTAAACCCTGAATTTAGTAACAACCTAGAGCATCAGGAATATATTTATTCATCATATCTACTCTATTCTGACAGTTTATTTAAGAAAATCTATTATAAAATAGGTGCTAGAATAGAATATAACAGTTCTGAATTGATTCAAAAATCTATCCAAGATACAGTTTATACAAAATATCTATTTCCCTTCCCCTATTTACTAATCAAATACGATATAGATAACGCCCAAAACATTGCTTTAAGCATAAATCGAAGAATAACACGCCCTACTTATCCTCAATTAAATCCATTTATCAACATCATTGACCAAATGACATACGAAACGGGAAATAAAAACTTGCAACCTGAAATTCTTGACAAAGTAGAGTTCAACTACTCTTTAATAAAAGAAAAGTTTCAGTTTAACAGTAACATATTTTATAGCCGTACCCAAAACTTCATTACACAAGTCTCTATGTTGAATACACCTGAGAGATTAATTCTTACGTACGTCAATGGAAAGGCACAAAACAAAATGGGAGGCGATTTGAATATCACCTATAAACTCAATCAATATCTTTCTTTAAATCCCGGATTTTCAATATTTTACACTCAATCAACCGGTCAATACAATGAAATTGATTTAAGTACTGACAACCTTGCCTGGACAGGAAATATCAAAGCAACCATTAAACCGGACAAAAAAACAGAAATTCAACTATTCTTTAATTATAACTCTCCCATTGAATTACCTCAATTCCATTTGAGCGAAATTTATTATGCAGACATTGCTGTAAAACGAACCTTTTTTAACAATAGATTTTCCGTTAGCCTTATCTTGACGGATGTTTTTAACACACGTAAATGGGAGATCAATTCAGATAACGCCATTTACAAACTCACCAACTACAGCAAAAGCGAAACCCGGATTGTGTGGATAGGATTGACCTACAACTTCAACTCCTTCAAAGGTGGTAAATCTCAGAAAAACGGTGAGCTTGACAGTGACGAAGGAATCATCAGACTTGGGCAATAATCCTTATAACATCATTTTGTTTAATTTGGTTTTTAAAAAAATTAGGGGGCAGACAAGGTTTCCCTTTTTGCAAATTTATTCCCCCACTCGCTAACGATTTCGGATTTCGGAGGGCGAATTTTTTGATGACAATTCTGATTTTTTTATGTAAATAATGAGTATTTACTCGGGGTGCGACTTCAAGTTATTAACCGAGTAGTAAATTATACGAGTAGTAGTCGCGCCCCGAGTAGCCCAATTTAAAAACTTTCGACTTTCGATTTTCGACTTTCGACTTTAAATTCTAATTTCTAAATTCTAATTTCTAAATTTATCATATCTTTGCAGGTTAATTCAGAATCTATGAAAAGATATATTACACTCTTCTTTTGTATTGCATTGTTGGGGTTGAATCTCACAGTAAAAGCGCATGACAGAACCGATACTATCCATGTGGTGCATTACGATATAAACCTTTCCATTGTGGAGTTGACCAATCGACAGATCAGCGGTTATACTGATGTGAAGGTGGTTCCCAAAATTTCGGGCATTCCTTATATCGATTTGGATCTGATCGCATTGACGGTGGACTCACTTTTTCTTAATGGAGCTGCAGCAAACTACACCCATACCAACGCATTGATCAGGATTCCCACTCAAAACATTGTAGCCGGTGATACGCAATTTGTTCGGGTTTATTACCACGGAACGCCCATCAGAGACGAGTCTTGGGGCGGGTACTTCATGACTGACGATTTTGCGTTCAATGTAGGCGTCGGGATGGGCATGATTCCACCCACCATTGGACGGGTTTGGTTCCCTTGCCTGGATGATTTTAAAAACAAAGCGACCTACACCTTTACCATCCGCACCGATAGCGATAAACGCGCTGTTTGTAACGGTGTGTTGACCGATTCGCTCACTTTGGATGACAGTACCAAAGTGTGGAGATGGGAACTTCCCTATCCTATTGCGACTTATGTTACCGCTTGTGCTGTCGGGAACTTTCAAATTTACACCGATACAGTACATGGCTTGGAACGGATCATTCCGATCGAAATATATGCCCCTGCGTCTGTGATTCAGAATGTACCTGCTACCTTTGTAAACCTAAAAGAAGTGGTTCATATTTTTGAGAACTTATATGGTCCTTATGCCTGGCAACGAGTGGGTTACACTGTAGTTCCCTTTGGGCAAGGCGCTATGGAGCATGTGGACAATATCTGCTATCCCATGTTTGCCGTGGATGGTACAACCTCTTATGAAGACCTGATGGTCCACGAGTTTGTACACATGTGGTTTGGGAATCAGATTACCCCTTCGGGACCGGAACAGTTGTGGCTCAAGGAGGGTTTTGCAGTTTATTCCGAAATCATCGCTAAAGAGTACTTACAGCCTAACAGCGGCATAGCGACTGCTGAAAAGAGAGATCTGCACCGCTCTGTGATCAAATCAACTCACGTTAATGATGGTGGATATTTTCCTTTAGATCAAATTCCTCAGCCGATTACTTATGGATCACACACTTACGATAAAGGAGCCTTGGTGGTGCACTCTTTACGCGGTTATATGGGCGATTCACTTTTTTATGCTTCTTTACGTACCCTTTTGCAGCAAGAAAAGTTCGGCAATGTCAATTCGTTGGAGTTTTTCCAAAAAATGAGTACCATCTCCGGAATGGATCTCTTAGAATTCTTCTACGGATGGATTCATCAGCCGGGATTTTTGCATTTCCAGATTGACTCGGTGGTTGCTACCGGTTCTCCTAATCTATATGAACTTCATTTCAGACAAAAATTGCATCATGCGACTGATTTTGCCAATGCAAACCGTTTGGATATTGAGTTTGTATCTCAAACCGGGGAACGTCATATTGTTGAGGGAGTGGTATTTAACGGGGAGCGTGATGTTACATCAGCGTTACTTCCTTTTGAACCTCAATTTTGGATTGTCGATCCTCACGAAAAGTACGGCGATGCCCTCATCGACTACTTTATTAATATTCCCGACCAAAATACAGTCAACTGTGCAGATGCTTATTTCCGGATTAAGGATCATCAATTCACAGACACATCTGAAGTATATGTCGCTTTCCACTGGGTTGCTCCAGATAGCATCAAGACTCATAATCCTAAAATATACAGAATAGCGGATAATCACTACTGGGAAATACAATTTTATGAAAATAATATTGAAGAGGGCTCTTTTCATTTCCGCTATTTTGCTTCACTGCCTACCTCTAAAGATTATGAACTGATGGCAGGTTATACCAAAGAGGATCTGTTGTTGCTCTACCGTAAAGATTGTAACGATGATTGGGTTGAAGTATCCAGCAATCCCATTGGCAATAATATGCAAGGCTATTTGATTACGGAACACACAGAAGCCGGGGAGTACGCTTTGGCTATCGGTGAGCACCATGTAGGGATCGAAGAATATGCTTCCCCCCAATTTATTTTATTTCCAAATCCGGCAGATCAATATGTATATTGTCAATTTGAACAGGGTGTAATGCAAGAAACTGAATTATTGATCTATTCGATGGATGGAAAATTGGTCGAAAAAATGATCTTATCCGATCCTAACCAGGTAATCTCTGTATCGCACTTAGCTGTTGGAGAATATATTGTCAAGGCCGGATGGAAAGACCAGCAATCGGTTTCCACACGACTTATTATTGTTAGATAAATATGAATTAATTAATATATAAACCATTAAAACAACTCATTATGTTAAAAGAAATCAAAAAAAACTTATTTGCGATTATTTCTGTAGACTGGGACAGACGTTTATTTGACTCTTTAATTCCGCTTCCTGACGGAACCAGCTATAATGCATATTTAATCAAAGGATCTGAAAAAACAGTATTGATTGACAGTACAGACCCTGCAATGTTGGATCGATTGATGACTCCACTTCAAGAAATTTCTAAAATTGACTATGTAATCTCATTGCATACCGAACAAGATCACTCAGGTGCAATTCCTCACGTATTGGAAAAATATCCTGAAGCAGTATTAATCTGCTCTCCTAAAGCTAAAGAATTGATTATGGATCACTTACTGATTCCTGCTGAAAAAATCAGAACTGTTGAGGATGGCGAAGAGCTCTCATTGGGAGATAAAACTTTAGAATTTATCCATTTCCCTTGGGTACACTGGCCTGAAACTATGTTTGCATACCTCAAAGAGGATAAAGTGTTGTACACTTGCGACTTCTATGGTTCTCACCTAGCCACTACAGACCTTTTTGCTACTGACGAATGCGTTCTTTATGATGCAGCTAAGAGATATTTCGCTGAGATCATGATGCCTTTCAGACCGATGATCAGGAAAAACTTGCCCAAACTGGACAAATATGAAATTGAAATCATTGCGCCTAGTCACGGTCCACTCCATAACAATCCTAAATTTATTAGAGATGCGTACAACGACTGGCTATCAGACAATGTAAAAAACGAAGTGATTATCCCTTACGTTTCAATGCACGGCAGTGTTGAAAAGATGGTACAACATCTAATGAAAGAGCTTGAATCAAAAGGAATTACAGTGTATCCATTCAACATGGACGTAGCTGACATGGGCAAATTAGCCATCAGATTAGTGGATGCTGCAACTATCGTTGTGGGAACTCCTACCGTTCTATTTGAACCGCACCCTACAGTGGGGTATGCTGTCAGATTAGCCAATATCTTGAAGCCTAAAACCAAATTTGTTTCTGTTTTGGGATCCTATGGTTGGGGTAGCAAAGTGATTGAGCAAGTAGCCGGAATGATCCCTAACCTCAAGGTTGAAATCATTGATCCTCTATTGGTTAAGGGAGCCCCTAAAGCTGATGATTTCAAGGCGATTGAAAAAATAGCTGAAGCAATTTATCAGAAACATAAAGAATTGGGAATAGCGTAAACAGAAAGCGGATTTCGGATTTCGGATTTCGGATTTTTTGGAGAAAGAGATATCAATAAGGACTTTTAGAACGGAAAGTTTTAATTGAAAATAGGATTGTAGAGACGTTGTGTTACGAGAGTTTTTATTTCACCTATTGTTGAATCTTCAATTGCGTCCCTACCTTTTTGTTACAGTATTCTACAAATTCATGAAGCACCTTCATGGTGGACTCTTCATCAACAAATCTTGATAATGGAACAGTAAATATTACCCTCACAAGATCTTTTCTATTTGATGGGAAAATAATATCTTTTTTCTTGAGGGCACAGGCATATTCTTCTATAATTTCTTTGGCTTTCCAATCCATATTTGTTTCCTTTGATTCATCTTCTCTTTTCACCATGTAGAACATCAATCTAGTATCAGATTCTTCTGCCGGTAAAAATGTTGAGAGATCTGACTTTGTGGCCCCTTTTTTTGCATAATATCCTGTGTCAGTGATTTGTATAACAGAAAGCCCTAATGTATGTGCATTTCCTTCTTGATAACCTAAAAAATATTCATAGACATAGCTGTAAAGCCAATCCCAAGGTGATTTTCCACTAACATTATTTCCCTCTCGATTGCTTAAGGATTCTGAAAATCTTGTGTAGCCCTCAAAAATACTTTTACTCTTATTAAATCCAAGTTTATTTTTTATAAACCAACTTAAATCTTGCATACGTCTTTGATACTCATATATCAAACGATGGGCTTTACGGACTTCGCATAATGCAGTCTTCAACTGTTGTTCTGTTAATTTATTGGATTCCATTGTTGTATTATATTTTCGTTAATGGTAACTTTTTATATCGTTCCAAATCCTATGCTCACACCACTTTTATGTCTAACCCATATTTCTAATGCATGGTCATTAACCTGATTAAGTGGCAGTGTTTTAAGCCATTCTATTTTAATAACCCCTTGACGAGCTAACAATTCTACCACATCATTCAAAATACGCGATTGATAATTAGCATTATTAAAATTATCACGTTCTTTAACAACAGCATTAACTAAATTATACCAACTGGCTTTGAAAACAGGACAACCCAATACTTCTCCAGGCTTCATATTCCTATTACCTCCTAGAGCTATCAGAACAATATCTTTTTTTTGTGCTTGCACATACTTTATGGATTCTATTTCTTTTTCCCATTGACCTTTATATTGACCCCTAGTATCATCCAATTTTGCCTCTATAATAATGTCATAGTTTTCGGTCTCAATCCACACATCAGGTTCTACAAACTGCTGTTCAATATTATCACCTGCATCAACCCGTGCCCAAAAATTTACAGATTGAATCTTACCGAATTGAGTGATATCAATTTTAAAATCTATGCAACTATCGCGAAGAATACGTAAAAAAACCTCATCAGGCAAATATTGTAAAAGACCAATAGAGGAAGATGTTTTAAAATCTTCATTTTGATTGAACTGAATATCAGATTTTCCTTTTAAGTATGCTTGTATCATTTAATATATAGTATCATTTCTCAACATCCCCAACCTAACCTCCAATAAATCAATATATTTGATCTGATTTTCGGGGTTGTGATTCAATCTCTTTATGGTTCACCGGTGCCATTTTGTGTCCAAACATCATCAAAACCTGATTTACTTTGACCAAACTCAAATTCTCTTTGCCTTGCTCAATTTTTCGAACGACAGTAAGCGCCACTCCGGCCCTATCGGCAAACTCCTGTTGGGTCAAATTGGCTTCTTTCCGTTTTGTTTTAACAAAATTTGCTAAACTCAATCTCATGATCATATGCTTTTGCAATTATTTTTGCAAAAATAGTAAAATTATATCTAAAAACATATAAAAAGAGAAAAATATATCATTTTATATGCTATTGCATATAAACACTGCGTAAAGCGGTCTCTACTTCCCAATACAAAAATGCCCAAAAATGGTATTGAGGATTTCGTCTGTGGTAATTTCTCCGGTGATCTCTCCCAAATAGTGGAGAATGTGATTTAGATCAATGGTGATGATATCAGTAGGCAATCCTTCGGCTAAGCCTTCTTTGATCTGCTTAATTGAGCTTTCTATTTTTAAGAAAAGGTCGTAGTGTCTTACATTGGTGAGGAGAGTGTTGTCTGTGATAGCATATTTGTTGATTTGGGATGCCAACACTTCTTTTAACAAGTCAATATTTACATTTTTACGTGCGGAGATATACACGATTTCATATTCGTTCCAGGTTGAAAAACGAGATGGAAAATCTTCCAACTTATCGATCTTATTCGCAACTATGATAAACACTTTGTTTATAAAATCGATCTCATTTTCCAGGAAGAGCAATTCTTGTTCCACCTCTTCAATGGTCGTGTCAGTAATATCTACGAGGTATAAAATCACTTCTGCGCGATCGATCGCTTTGAAGGTTCTCTCAATTCCAAAACTCTCTACTTCATCTTTGGTGATTCTGATCCCGGCTGTATCAATAAATCGGAAGTTAATTCCATCGATGGTGAAGTTGTCTTCGATGGTGTCGCGGGTAGTTCCGGGGATATGGGAAACAATGGCGCGATCTTCATCCAGAAGCACATTCAACAGGGTCGATTTGCCCACATTAGGTTTTCCGATAATCGCCACAGGAATCCCGTGTTTAATGACATTACCCACTTTGAAGGATTGGATTAATGCGGTTACATCGGTTTGCAGCTCATCCAACAACTGATTGAATTGTTTTCTGTCGGCAAACTCAACATCCTCTTCGCTGAAATCGAGTTCCAACTCCATCAATGCGGCTAACTGTACAAATTGAGCACGCAACTCTTTGATTCTGTTTGTAAAGTTTCCCTTCAACTGATTGATTGCCAGGCGGTGTGAGGCTTCTGATTGCGAATTAATCAGATCTGACACTGCTTCTGCCTGGGGAAGGTCCATCTTGCCATTCAAAAAAGCTCTCATGGAGAACTCTCCCGGCTGCGCCATCCGTGCTCCTGCCTGAAGTAATAGTTGTAAAATCTGCTCTTGAATGTAGGTTGATCCGTGGCAAATAATCTCTACCATATCTTCACCGGAGAAACTCTTAGGAGCAACATATTTGATCAATACTGCCTGATCGATGAGCCTTTCCGTATCATAAAGTTCGTACAGTTTTGCCTGATTGGGATCTTGCGACAGCATCTTTTGGGGATCTTTTAACAGCTTTCCGGTAATCTCAAAAGCTTTTGATCCTGAAACTCTAATGACAGCCAAAGCACCTCTTCCCGGAGGGGTCGCTATCGAACAAATAGTATCAACCATATTCATAATCCAAAATTTTTGCAAAATTAACAAAAAAATAATGCAAAAATCCCCTTTTTAAGGATTTCCATCATAAGATTACGTAATTATGGTCTTAAAAGTTACATTATCGAATCATATAACAACTGAACCGTAATATGATCAGTCAGGGCAACTCCCGCTTCCGTTAAGATTAAATGATCATTTTCAATTTGATACCACGCTTTATTTAAGAGTGCTATCTCATTCATCAAATGGGTAAAATAAACCTCACCAAACTGCTCCTCTATTTTCTTTAAATCGATCCCTTTAGCAGTTCGTATAGTGAGCAATATCCGCTCATTATAATGATCGGTCAGACTTAAATCTTCAACCTCAAAAGATCCTTCTCCGGATTCCAGTGCTTTACAATAGGTCTCTATCGAAGAAACATTCCAGGAACGTGTTGCTCCGTCAAAACTGTGTGCTGACGGACCCAATCCCAAGTAGGGAGTTCCATCCCAATAGGCACTGTTATGCTTGGATTCATAGCCTGGAACAGCAAAATTGGATATCTCGTAGCGTTTAAAAGGAGTGTTTGCGATTTGTTGGAGTAAGAGATTCATATCTCTCAGGGCAATATTCTCATCCATATCTTTACCTACCTGATAGGCTGCAGGGTTCTTTTGAACCAACTCTTTGTATAGAATGCTATTCTCTTCCAGGGTGAGCGCATAAGCAGAGAGGTGTTGGATGGACTGAGAAAGAGCCACCTCCAGGTCATGGAGCCACTCATCTCCCCCTCTGATTATAATTCCATAAATCAAATCGATCGAAATATTATCAATCTCAGCTTCACGGATATGTCGGATGCCTTCTAACGCTTGCTGTGCGGTATGTCGGCGACCCAAAAAGTGCAAAATGCGATCATCAAAGGATTGCACCCCCATACTAATCCTGTTGACTCCCAACTTTCTCAGCGCACGCAGAAAGTCGGGCGTCGCTTGTTCAGGATTGATTTCAACAGTAAATTCGATTTGAGCAGCTATTTTGAAATGCCGTTTCAACGCTTCAACAATCAGAGCCATATCCTTAACAGGTGTTAAAGAAGGAGTTCCACCACCAAAATAGATGGTTTTTACAGTATCTTTTCGGAGTTCTCCGGAACGCAATTCAATCTCTTTCTGCAAAGCCCGTATGAATCTTTTTTGAGTATTCAGGTTGGTTTCAGAGTAAAAATTGCAATACAGACATTTAGAATTACAATAAGGAAAATGGATATAAACAGCGCTCATAGTTGTAAAGAAAAAAAAGCAGTCCTTCTATAGAACTGCTTTTGTACCGCATAGGGGATTCGAACCCCTGATCTTCAGGATGAAAACCTGATGTCCTAGGCCTCTAGACGAATGCGGCGTTTGGTCTGTCTTGTTTTCAGAGCGCAAAAATACAACTTTTTTTGATATAAACTGACTTTCTCTCAAAAATATTCTTAATCTGTTCATTTACAAGGAAATATTTTTATTTAAAACTCTTAAAATTAACTTTTTGAGCAGCTAAAACCGGATTTCAATATCTCATTTTTAAAGAATAAACTCATTTTTTTGCAAAATATAACTAGAAAGAGACTTTTTTTACCTTCCCATTGGAGACCTAAAAGTTACAAAAGTAAATTACTTATTTTTTTAATCAAACTGAGCAATTCGAAATATTTATATACTTTTGTACTTATGAATAAGTTAGTTCGAAATTTCTGGCAAATTCCTTGGAAACTGAAGCAAGCGTTTGTAATCGCTCTATGTTTCCCTATGGCCGGACTCTTGTTGGATTTGGTCATAGGCAGAAATTCGGTGTGGATTCCACAATTTCCGTACAATCTCATCATATTCCTGCTCTTCATTGCAAGCATCGGATTGATCTTCTTCTTTTATAAAAAGAGTCAATTAGTTCAATTTCTGTCTAGCATACCGGCAACCATTTCCTCCATTACTATTTTTATCGGTGTTCTACTGCTAATGGGACTGATTCCACAACACCCCGAATCCTCACCTTTTGCAATACAACTCCGTCTGAACGACATCCTTCATTCCGGTATCTTCCTTTTTTCGCTCATCTATCTGCTCATTATCCTCACATTCACGATTTTCACTCGCATTTACCCATTCCGTTGGCGGAATATGGGATTTCTTTTGAACCATATTGGGTTATTAATCATATTGGGGGGGGCCACAATGGACTCTTCGGATTTGTATCGCTTGAAAATGGTATGTGGATACAACACGCCCATCTGGTACGGCACAAATCAAGATGGGAAGCAGTATAAACTTCCTTTTGCCGTTGAATTAAAAAAGTTCCATATCGATTATTATGATCCTGAATTGGTATTGATTGACAGAGAAAGTAATGAAGCAGTAAAAACGAAAGTAAAACCGGACGCATATATAAAAAAGGGGAAAACGATCAAATTTGATGATAAAATCAAGGTTACTATCGATACTTTTTACCGTCATGCGTTTGAATCGAAGAAGATATTTCTCCCTGCTGAAAGACCCGGCAATACTCAGGCAGTCAAAGTGAGAGTCTATGAAACAGAAAGTAAGAAAACGGTGAAAGGATGGGTTTCCGCCGGCAGTTTCATTCAATATCCCCATCGGATAAAATTGAAACACTACGATTTAGGCTTAGCTCCCCCCAAACCAAAGAAATATAGTTCAGAGTTTAAACTCTATGAACCTGATCAAGAACCCAGAACCATCACTTTAGTAGTAAATAAGCCTGTCCGAAGTATGGGATGGAAATTATATCAGGTGAGTTATGATACCCGAAAAGGGAAATGGTCGGAATATACCGTGATTGAGGCTGTGAAAGATCCTTGGCTTCCATTGGTTTATATTGGCTTCTTTATGCTTTTGGCAGGTGTTTTCCTACTAACATGGCAGAGTGCAAATTGGAATAGAAATGGATAATTTAATCACCTATTATATTGTTGCCGGCTCTATAGTGCTGATTGGACTGATTGCAGCTTTACTTGCTTTCTTGGAGAAAGATAAAAGGGTACCATTGGTCTTTTTAACTATAGCCATATTGTGGTTGGGGTTTTATATTGGCGTATTATGGTATAAAGTGGGACATGCACCTTTGAGAACTTTGGGAGAAACGCGCTTATGGTACGCCTTTTTCCTCCTCTTTGTTGGGTCAATCCTCTATTTGAGATGGGAATATAAATGGATACTTATCTTCAGCGTCCTGATGGCAGACCTGTTTCTGGTTTTCAATATGATCTATCCTGAAAATTTTGACACCGCACTTATGCCGGCTCTCCAAAGCTACTGGTTTGTTCCCCATGTCATTGTCTATATTTTTGCCTATTCGATGTTGAGTATCGCTACCCTTTTCTCATTAAAAGGATTGTATCAAATGAGAAAGAAGCGTTGGAATAATCAAAGCCTCAACATTATCGACAACCTGGTATACATCGGATTTGCCTTCGTCACCTTTGGGATTATCTTTGGTGCCATGTGGGCTAAAGAAGCGTGGGGACACTATTGGAGTTTTGACCCCAAAGAAACCTGGGCATTGATCACCTGGCTCATGTATCTACTCTATCTGCACTATAGGAAATTCAAAAATCAAAATGATCGAATCACGCTAATTATATTAATTCTCGCCTTTTTGATGCTATTAATGTGCTGGTTTGGAGTAAACTACCTCCCCGCAGCAGCGAAAAGTATACACGTCTATTAAAGGATAAAGGTAGAAGGTAGAAGGTAGAAGGTAGAAGGTAGAAGGTTCACTCGGGGTGCGACTTCAAGTTATGAACTGAGTAGTGAGCTACATGAGTAGTAGTCGCGCCCCGAGTAGCCCAAGTAGATTGATCATTAAACTTTTCACTCCAAATCTTGTCAAGATTATAAAATTCACGATTCCGTAATTCGTAATTCGTAATTCGTAATTTTTTATATTTTTGCAGGTTGTAATACAAAGTTTATGAAACGTAAAATCATCCTTATATTAGTTCTGGTTAGCCTTATTGCGGGGTTCCAATCCTGTATTAAACCCTCATTTGACGTTGAACTACTAATTGGAAAGTGGTCGAGACCCTCCCCTTTTGCTTCACCTGAATACCCCGGAGATGAGTATTATCGTTACGATCAAGGTGGAACAGGTGCAAGTTGGGACACCTCCGAGGATGTTGCCGAAGAGGAAGGACAAAAGTTTACCTGGAATTTAAGCGGATCCACACTGACTTTATTTCACGAAATAGAGATGGGAGGCGGTGTTACAAAAATCTACACCCTAACCACTCTAACCACTGATAAACTTATTTACAAGGATGAATTCGGCAAAGTTTATACATTTCAAAAAGTTCAGTAACCTTCTATTCCCATTATGAATCCAAAACTTAAAAAAGCATTAAAAATTACAGGAATCAGCTTGGGATCATTGATCGCTCTGCTGATTATTGCCGCGGTGATTATCTCCTGGATTATTGTTACCCCTAAAAGATTAACCCCCATTGTACGTTCTCAGCTTAAAAACTACATTACCTGTCAGGCAGACCTGAAAGAGGTGGAGTTGACCATTTTCTCCACATTTCCCAAAGTAGCCTTGCGAATTGATGGACTAACGCTGATTAATCCTACACCGGGGACTGATCAGGATACCCTACTCGCTTCTCAATCCGTAGATGCGGAACTTAATCTGAAAGCATTGCTCTTTCACAATAAAGTGCTTGTTGACGGGGTTACCATACGTAAAGCAAAAATTGCCGCTTTTGTGGACTCTACCGGTCGGGCTAACTTTGATATTTTTAAAGAGAGTGAGCCTAAAAAAGAGTCTGAACCGTTTGATCTGATCGCCTTGAAATCCTTGAAACTGGAAGAGAGTGATGTCAGCTATAACGATTATCAAAATGGATACTTTTTCGATGCTAAGACACTGAATCTCAAACTTCAAGATTTGGAAATGACACCGGAGGAGCTCACAGCTATGCTCCAACTCAAATCGCCGGATCTCTACTTTAAAATGGGTGAAGATATCTACTGGGAACATCGGGATATGGATTTGTCACTGGGTGCGGGATACCACATGGAAAGCGGTAAAATCACCATTCAGGATTTACAGCTCAACCATCAAAAGAACCGGATTAAGGTAGATGGAACCATTGAAAATAATCCTAACGGGGATATGGTGCTGAACCTGGATTATACACTACAGACCGATTCAATCCGTGAAACGATAGACTTGATCCCCCTATTTTTAAGAAAAAGCCTGGAAGGAATCCAAATGGATGGAAAAGGAGAACTCAAAGGGAAAGTAAGCGGTATTTTTAATGATAGTTTGATGCCGTTAATCAGCGGGAATTTAAAGCTAAAACAGTTTGTTGCTCAGATAGATGGAGTAGAAAACATTGTCCTCAAAGAGGGAGTTGGAGACTTCAACTATCATATCGACTTAAATCAGGAAGATGAGAGTCGTGTTCAGGTTAATGACTTCAAATTCAACACCTTAGATTCAAAATTTGAGATGAAAGGGTTGATCACTGAACTCTTCGATGCAGTTCGGTATAATGGTAATCTAAAGGCAGACCTGCACTTACCCACACTTTCCAAAGAATTTGCTGAACCTGAGGGTTATCAAGTGAACGGAAAGATGACCTTGAACACCCAACTCAACACCACTTTGGATGATATTGTAGCAGTTAATTTGACTAACCTACTCCTTCAAGGAACGATGAAACTGGAACGTTTTAGTTTGGTAGGTGAAAAAGACACTCTCTTTTTTGAGACTCCCAATGCGCAAATCAGCCTCAGGATGAACCAACGGGGAGATGATCAGAAAAAACAGTTTTTAGAAACCCGTATCAGTTCTTCACAGATGAAAGGAACAATGGGTAAATCGATCGATTTCAACCTCAACAATGCCGACCTACATATTGAAGGATCCAACTTTACGGACTCGATACAGCTGCTCAAAATTGCTTGTGAGTATCAAATTGGACACTTAAAAGGAAGAATGGAGAGTGACAATGCAGAGCTAAGCGACCTCAAAGGAAAGGCTTCCCTGGAAGAATTACGTCAGCTCAAACAAAACTTGTACAATATTGATTTAAAGGCATCTCAAATAACCGCTACTACCGGTCAGGCAGATAGTAAAATGGATATTGCTGCGGATGGCATCTCGCTCAAGTTTAACATCCATGAGAAAATCACTGAGACAAACCCTCTGCTTCAGTGGAACCCTGTAGGTGATATCCAATTGACAAATGGGAAAGTCAAAATGGCAACAATCCCGGAAACCATCTATATTCCAACCATCAGTTTAAAAGCTGAAAGGGATGAATATCAGATTAAAGAGAGTAAAATCATCTTAGGAGAATCTGACTTTTCATTGATTGGAACCCTTTCCAATCTACAACCTTATCTTAAAAATGAGGGCATTCTCCAGGGAGATTTTCAATTTGTCTCTACGAAGACAGACATCAACCGAATTATGGATTTGACCAGCGCGGAAAGTGGCAGTGAAGAGGTGGACCTCCCTCCTACTCCACGCAATGAAGGGGATCCTTTCCTGGTGCCTCTGAACATGAACTTGAAGTTGAAGACCCGAATCGATCAGGCGCTTTTCAATGAAAGTATTATCCGCAATATCAAGGGAGATCTTTACGTCAAAGATGGTAAACTGATACTGGACGGGCTCAAGGCGACACTCCCCGGAAGCGATGTGATTGTAACCGCGTTATACCGAACTCCTCGAAAAAACCACCTCTTTATTGGTATCGATTACCACATGTTGAATGTCGAAATTGAGAACCTATTAACCATGTTCCCCGACATCGACACCATGATGCCGATGCTGAAATCGTTCAAAGGGAAGGGAGAATTTCATTTCGTAGCAGAAACCTATCTTTTCTCCAACTATGACCTCAAAAAATCCACCATTCGCGGTGCTGCGGCACTCAGCGGTCAGGACTTGGTTTTAATGGATGGGGAGACCTTTACAGAAATCTCTAAACTATTGATGTTCAATAAGAAAACAGAAAACAAGATCGACTCTATTGCTGCCGAGTTCACCCTCTTCAAAAATGAGATTGACGTGTATCCATTCTCCATCAAGATGGACAAATATCGGGCGGTAATCAGTGGTAAGCACAACCTGGACATGAGTTTCATCTATCACATTTCATTGGTGGAATCGCCCATCGTCGTCTCCGTCGGAGTGGATGTCTCAGGAACATTGGATGATCTCAAAGTGCGCCCTGTAATCCCACGTTACGCCGAATATTTCCGTCCGGCACGTTCGGAAGCGTTCACCAACGAACAGCTGAACTTGAAGAAGATGATCAGGGAGGCGTTATTAATGAAGTTGGAATAAAAATAATTGGGGGGGTGACAAAACATCCCCCTTATTTGTATCCATCGCATTCATTCCGTCAATTCGTCACAATTTAGACATTTTCAAGAGAATTTGACCCACTGTATGACACACATTTCCGAAAAGGAATAGTTTCCCCGCACCTGACAAAAATAAATAAAAAGTGACAAATTGTCATGGTCCCCCCTTTTATTTTAATTTCAAAAGAAAAAAAAGCTAAAAAAGAAGAATTATGGTCCAACTTTTCGTTTGGCACCATTTTTGTTTATATAAAAGTGTAGAAAACAATTTAAATATTAACATTATATAAATACGAAATTATGGGAAAAATTATTGGAATTGACTTAGGAACAACAAATTCATGCGTATCCGTTATGGAAGGTAACGAACCTGTTGTTATACCTAATAGCGAAGGAAGAAGAACAACTCCTTCGATTGTGGCTTTTGTTGGAGAAAATGAGCGTAAAGTAGGTGACCCTGCGAAAAGACAAGCGATTACCAACCCTACAAAAACGATCTATTCAATCAAACGTTTTATGGGTGAAACTTACGACAGAGTTGCGAAAGAATGTGAAAGAATACCTTACGTTGTGGAGAAATCGAGCAACAATATGCCACGCATCAAAATTGATGACAGACTCTATACTCCACAGGAAATTTCAGCTATGGTACTTCAAAAAATGAAGAAAACTGCTGAAGATTACCTGGGAACCGAAATAACCAAAGCTGTTATTACTGTACCTGCTTACTTTAGTGATTCACAAAGACAAGCTACAAAAGAGGCCGGAGAAATTGCAGGATTGAAGGTAGAAAGAATTATCAATGAGCCTACTGCTGCGGCATTGGCTTACGGATTGGACAAGAAGAAATCAGACTCTAAAGTGGCTGTGTTCGACTTGGGTGGTGGAACTTTTGATATCTCTATCCTTGAATTAGGAGATGGTGTATTTGAAGTAAAATCGACCAATGGAGATACTCACTTGGGTGGAGATGACTTTGACCACGAAATTATCGACTGGTTGGCAGAAGAGTTCCAAAAAGATTATAATATCGACTTGAGAAAAGATCCAATGGCATTACAACGCTTGAAAGAGGCTGCTGAAAAAGCTAAGATTGAGCTTTCCAGCTCCACTTCTACCGAGATCAACCTACCTTATATCATGCCTGTGGATGGAATTCCTCAACACTTAGTACGCACTCTGACCCGTGCACAGTTTGAACAATTGACTGATCATTTAATTCAACGCACTATTGAGCCTTGTAAGAAAGCATTAGCTGACGCAGGTTACAAGACATCTGATATCGATGAAGTACTTTTGGTGGGTGGATCAACCCGTATCCCTGCTATCCAACAAGTGGTAGAAAACTTCTTCGGCAAAGCACCTTCAAAAGGTGTTAATCCTGACGAAGTAGTAGCCATTGGTGCAGCAATCCAGGGAGGTGTATTGAGTGGTGATGTAACCGACATCTTACTCTTAGACGTAACTCCACTTTCACTCGGATTGGAAACTTTAGGTGGTGTGATGACTCGTTTGATCGAAGCCAACACAACTATCCCAACCAAGAAAACAGAAACCTTTACTACCGCTGTGGATAATCAAACCTCTGTTGAGATCCATATCCTTCAAGGGGAAAGACCCATGGCGAATCAAAATAAGAGTATCGGACGCTTCCACCTTGACGGTATCCCCGCTGCGATGCGCGGAATTCCACAAATCGAAGTTACTTTCGACATCGACTCCAACGGAATTTTAAATGTGAGCGCTAAGGATAAAGCCAGTGGTAAAGAGCAAAAGATACGCATTGAGGCTTCCTCCGGATTGACAGATGAGGAGATCAAGAGAATGAAAGCGGAAGCAGAAGCCAACGCCGAAGCGGATAATAAAGCGAAAGAAGAAGTTGAAAAGCTCAATAATGCAGACTCGTTAGTGTTCAACACTGAAAAACAACTCAAAGAGTTTGGCGACAAGATTCCAGCTGAAGACAAAACATTGATCGAAGCTGCTGCTGCAAAGCTAAAACAAGCTCATGCAGACAAGAACTTCAGCGCCATCGATGAGGCTACTACCGAGTTGAACAATGCATGGAACAACGCTTCCCAAAAGATGTATCAACAAGGCGAAGCACAAGGCGCCTCTGCTCACACTCAAGATTTCGACTATGGAAATCAACAGCAAGGCGGTACTACCGACAACCAGGGCAGTAACATGGATGGCCACGTAACTGACGTTGACTTTGAAGAAGTGAAGTAATTCACCATTATACAATAACAATAACAATAACGCGAACCAGCCGTAAGAGTGATCTTGCGGCTGGTTTTTTTGTCGTGCATTCGGGGTGCGACTTCAAGTCGCGCCCCGAATTGCAATTTCAAGTCCAATCTCAATGACGGTTTCTCAATATTTTTTTATACTTTTGTGGTTTATTTTACTTAAGAGCATGGTACATAATATCTACGTTACAAGATTTGAAGTTACTCCGGAAGGAGAAGAAGTAATTAGTCAGGAAAAAACATTGCAAACTGTTCAGGTTGAAGATGAGATGGGACAGGTTGTTCAAGTGTTGAACTATGATGAGCTAAATGGTGAATTGGTGCGGGAAATCCGAAACAAATACAATGAAAAAGGAGAATTGGTACGGGAAGAACATCGCTATATGCAAGATGATATTGAATATGAAGATTTTAACGCCTATCAATATGATGAAACGGGACGGATGACTGTGAAAATGGAACAGTTTTATGGAGATGATACGGTCTACACTACCCAATACATCTACGAAGGTGATCTTCTAATGCAAGTAGATCACTACATAAACGAAAGCTTTGACTATACTGAAACTGAATTTGAATATCAGAATAACAGATTGGTTAAAGAGACCCATTATGATGAATATGAGGAGCTTGTGAGTACCGTTATCTACCATCGGGATGAAAATGGATGGGTTAATCAATGGGTAAAAAACGAAATTCGGGATAAAGATCGCCGTACTGTGGATTATTCCTACGATGAAAATGGCAATCCAATCAAAATCTTGACCTATAACTATAAAAACACACTAATTCATGCGCAATATCTCACTTACGACGAATTGAACCGGGATCTGGTTACAGAGTGGGAAGATCTGGACAAAAAAGGTAAAATAGTGAAGGAATATCAAGGCAAATTGATCAAGAAAATTCAACTTTTCAATGCAGAGGATCAACCTGAAACGGTGTATGAGTATTTCTATAATGATGAGGGACAAATTACAGAAACTCATGTTTACCGTTGGGATCCTTTCCATATTCATGCACTTTACCTTGCCGAAATTACTACGCATGAAAGAGTAGCTGAATAATGAAAAGGCTTTTTATAGCTGTACCGGTCACACTTTCTCCCTCTTTACAGGAGAATAGTAACCTTTTACGAGAACATTTACAAAGAGATCAAATTACCTGGGTGGCACCACACCTGCAACACTTGACACTGCGGTTTTTGGGTAAAACCCCTCCCCAATGGATTGATCCATTGCAAGAAGCAATTCAGAATTGCGCTCAACAGGCAACTCCTTTTACACTGGAACTCAATCGTTTGGGCTTATTTGGCAGTTGCTACGCACCCAAAGTGATCTGGTATGGCTTTGAAGAGTTTACACTGTTTAAAAATCTTTTTGAAATACTTGAACCCCAGCTAATCAAAATCGGATTTGAACCCAATTATGGCAATTTTGTTCCCCATATTAGCGTTGGACGAATCAGAAAGGTAGAGAACAAAAAAAAATTCTCCGAAGCGATTACAAAACTGCAACCCAAAGAAACACAAACAATTCATGTAGATCAATTGATTTTGTATCAAAGTAAATTGCATTCGGATGGACCTATTTACCGGGAATTAGCCACTTTCCCATTTGCACAATAAGCTATGAATGAGAGATTTAAATATATCACTATTGATGATGAGCGTGCCACTCACCTGATCATTCAGCACCTAATGAAGGAGGAGGAAGAGTGGGTATCATTGGAAGAGTTTCAAGATCCCATTGCTGCTTTGCACTACATCAACGCACATCCTGAAATCGATCTCATTTTTCTGGATATTGACATGCCTTACCTCAGTGGATTTGAGTTATTGCAGCAGATCGAACATCAACCGTTGGTGGTGATCATCACGGCTCACGCGCAGCGTTATGCAGTGGAAGGATATCAGTTCATCTCCAAAGGAGTGATCCACTTGCTCGAAAAGCCAATTGATCAGGCACGTTTGAAAGATGCATTGAATTACTTTAAAGAGTTGAAATCAGCAGAAAGCAGAACTCCAATTCCTGTTGAAATTGAAAGCGGAACATTGAAACAGTTGATTGTCCAAAAGAAAAACGAATGGCACACTATTGCAGTTGCCGATATCACCCATCTTGTTGTTGACGGAAACTATGTTTATTTTTACACTACAGACCAAAATAACTACACCAAATATTGTAGTCTGGACGAAATCCTTAAACAACTACCTCAGGCACTTTTTATTCAGGTAAATCGTCAGACCGTAGTCAATTTGATGCACGTAGAAAGCTACACTCAGAATCAGATCCAACTTCGTGATTCAACAAATGAGACACCTTTATTGATTCCTATCTCCCACCGTCGCAGGAAAGAGGTTTATGAACAAATTACAAAATATAAGGAACAATTATCCTAAGAAGGGAATTACAAGCGTAACACAATATTGCGACTCCCTGTCATCAATTTGCAGTTGATATTGATTCGGATAGAGCAAATCCAAACGAGTTTTTAAGTTTTTCAACCCGATCCCTGTCGCTTTTTCTTGTGCAGGCAGTCGTGTCCATTTATTATTTACACAACTGAAAAAGAGTTCCTGATTATCCCTGTTCTCAATATGAATCTCCACAAAGCCATCTCCTTGCTTAGGAACATATTTAAATGCATTTCCTATTAGGGGTTCAAAAATAAGGGGGGGGATTAGTAATCGCTCTGAGAACGTATCAGCGTAAAACGAAAGCTTCACTTTGTTGTCAAACCGTTTATTCTCCATCTCCGTATATTGCTGATAGAAAGCGATCTCTTCTCGAACGGTTACCCGTTCCTGATGCGATTCATCCACATAATAGTGCAATAGTTTAGAGAGCTGTAAAATATAGTCGGGTAGTTTTTTATCTTGTACAATCGCATCTGCATAGATTGAATTGAGTACATTATAGAGGAAGTGAGGAGTAATCCTGGACTTCAAATAGTTCGATTCCACCATAAACTTCTCTTTTTCAAGTCGTTGTACCTTTTTTGCTTCCCGATAGAAAAGTAACAGTAGGAAAAATAGCAAAAACCCCAATTGACGCAGACCAATAAAAAAGTAGAGAGAATTGATATATTGATTGAGCAATGCTTCTTCTATAAAAAGCTGTTTCCGGACAAGCGGGTCCGCGATGCGCACCTCTATAATGGTAATTAAAAGGACAAGAGCAAGCGAAGCGATCCAATAGAGTGCTTGACGTCCCTTTTTGTAAAGTTGTGGGAAAAGTAAAAAGTAGTTGAGATAGATTATACCCATGATCATCAAAACAGAAAGCAGTTCCCTTTGAACTCCAATTGTAGGACGAATGAAGGAGTATTTGACGAAAAACCATCCCGTCAATACCCAAAAGAGAACATGTACTGCTATTTCGGTAAATCTTTTCATTACTCTTCCTCTTCGTTATCAAATAATGGGGTGGCTGTAAAGGAAACACGTTCATAATAGAACATGCTATCTTCGGTATCTCTTTTTATATATTGCTCCGGAATATTCATCCAACGATAACGCCAGTTTACCCAGCTACCTGTAACCCAGAAAGATCTTCCGGGAAACAGCATAAAATCATTGTCGGCAAAATCATCTATTATATTGAGAGAATCGAGTAATGAAGGAGGGAGCGAAGTAACAACATAGTAAGAGTAGGGATCTCCCGGAATAAGTGAAGGGTGACTTTCACCCACTTCGATTAAAAAAGCGCTATTAACGGTACAGGCGTTCCCGGGGCCACGACAAGGCACATGGGTTAAAACACCATTGATCATGACACAGCCGGTACATTCCGACTCCTCATGTCCCATTTTCATCGAAGCTTGACAGATCGCCTTATTATTGACTGTATAGCCGACAGTTTGCGCCAATGTTTTAGGTTGAGGATCCACTACCACACCTTCGCGAGGGAGGGGATCAGGATCTGGTCTGCAACCCCATAAGAGAAGAACGATGAATATGCTCCCCCCTAATTTTATTAATAAAAAAGAAAAAAAAGACAAAAAAGATCTTTTCATGATAATTTTTATTTTGAGTCCACATATTGATAACGCCAACGCAATATTTTTGAATTATCTTGTTGAACGTAAATATGGGTTGGGTATTTATTTTTCTGATAATCAAGTGTATAACAAGTTTTCTCACCGCCTGTAGGAGTGCCGTAATGCTCTTCAAAAGTGGAGGTAACAAAATTATTTACAGAATAGGCAGTGAGCGGACTTGAAGGGAAAGGAAAATAGTTAATGAGAACGAAAGGAAGCCCGTATAGCGGATTAGGATTGTCGTCGTACTCAAACTGAGCCAATATGGTATAGCCGTTAGCGTAAACAGTCTCCATCTCCTCAATGTTTTTTTGTTTCACCTTCAGATTAGTCTGCGAAATCAATTGCAATTCCCCTGATTTATAGGGAGATAAGCTCTCTATTTGAGAAATTGAATGGCGGTGCATGACATGAGAATAGAGTGCATCAGCATGTTCCAAGAGGCGCTTCGCAGGGAGATTAGCGGGCACAATGAAGGATTGGTATGCGTACAGTGTACCGCGGTAACGATAAAAAGTATCCACCTGAAAGAGAGTACCTGGATAGTTATAATAAGAGATTTTAGACATTTTCTTGTCAATATAATCGATCAAAACATAGCCGTAAGAATCTGAGTTAAAGTATCCTACGATTTTTGAAACTTGATTATCGGGATTATATTCCATCTCAAAGTAAGTATACTGGTCAAAAACCACCCTTTCAATCTGATTATTTTGATTGTATCTAAACTTCACAAAGGGAGCAGTGGCTGACTTTTGATAATCAAAGATAGCGCTCAATCGGGATTTTGGATTATAAACATCCTCCTCTTCCTCACGGCATCCCGACAAGAAAAATAGAGAGAGTAGTAACGAGAAATAAAACAATCTATGCATAATGATACGAAACATCATGCAAAGATAATATAAATCATAAAATCTCAGCACTTTATTACGAAATATATGATGAAAATATGATTAGTGTTAATCTACTTCCTCATCGTGAAGTTCCAACCACTCAAACTCTTTTTCCTCGACTAAAGTTTTGATCTCCTCATATTGTTTATACAGGGACCCATCAGCTATCTGCTGTGCATAGGTTGTAGGATCTTCCAGATGAGCTTCTATTTCAGTTAACTTAGCATGGAGCTCATCGATCTCTTTTTCCAATCTATTAAGTCTATTTTGTACTTTTCTTCGTGCTGCTTCCCTCTCTTTTCGCTTCTCATACTCTATCTTATTGGATCCGGGTGTCTTTACTTCTCTGATTTTACTTTTTTGAGCTTTCTCCAATTCTTTCAGATTATCCAATTTTTTCTTTTCAAGAAACTCATGGAGATCACCGATAAAGTTATGAATTTGATGGTTTTTAAACTCGACAATGCGATCAATCAAACCATCCAGAAAGTCTCTGTCGTGAGATACGAGAATCATGCTTCCCTCATATTGGAGGAGAGCATTTTTCAGCACATCTTTCGACTGCATATCAAGGTGGTTAGTTGGTTCGTCCAAAATCAAAAGATTAAAAGGTGAAAGCAACAGTTTCGCCAGTGCCAGTCTCGACTTTTCTCCGCCTGATAACACTCCTACCCTCTTTTCACTATCCTCCGGAGTAAAGAGAAAACGCCCCAAAATAGTTCTGATTTTCGTTCTGATATCCCCCACTGCTACATGGTCTATTGTTTCAAACACCGTTTTTTTAGGATCTAAGAGCAGTGCCTGATTTTGTGCATAATATCCAATCACCACCTGATGTCCCAAACGAATCTCTCCCTGTTGTGGTTCCAATTCCCCAACAATCGCTTTCACCATAGTCGATTTACCTTCTCCATTCTTTCCAACAAAAGCGACCTTTTCTCCCCTTTTCAAGTGAAAATTGACCTGCTTGAGTACTTGAAGATCTCCGTAACCCAGGTTCAAATCTTCAGTTTCAACGGTCACCTTCCCTGAGTGCGGTGCCGGAGGAAATTGGAAGGAAATGGAAGATTGATCCAGTTCATCCACCTCTATCAGTTCCATCTTTTCCAACATTTTCACTCTACTCTGTGCCTGTTTTGCTTTGGTGGCTTTATATCTGAAACGTTCAATAAAACGCTCAATCTGTGCAATCTCTCTTTGTTGATTTTCATAGGCTGCAGATTGAATCTCAATTCGTTCCATCCGCTGTTGAACGTAGTCAGAATAGCTACATTTATAATCCTGAATCGTTCCCAACGTAATCTCAACTGTTCTATTTGTCACCCGATCCAAAAAAGTTCTATCGTGAGAAACCAGTAGCAGTGCCCCATCATAGTTCGCCAAATACTCTTCCAACCATTGGATAGATTCAATATCTA
Source organism: Bacteroidota bacterium (assembly GCA_029570835.1). Classification (GTDB taxonomy): domain Bacteria; phylum Bacteroidota; class Bacteroidia; order Bacteroidales; family WCHB1-69; genus UBA5429. The sequence continues at coordinate 50,892 of JAKPTX010000255.1, read as the reverse complement.
AGTGATTTGTAGGTTCATCCAGAAGTAGAATTTCAGGCTTTTGGAGCAGAATTTTAGCTAAGGCTACTCTCATTTGCCATCCTGAGCTGTATTCTTTAAGAGGTCTATCAAAATCTTGAGCAGGAAATCCTAATCCCAACAGAACTTTTTCCGTCTCTGCCTCCATGGTATGTCCACCTATCAGGTGAAAGCGTTCATTGGCATCTGCCAGCTGTTGTGTTAACTTAATGTAGCTTTCAGACTCATAATCGGATCTTTCTGATATCTCTTGAGTTATCTTATCGATCTTTTTCAACAATCCCATCTGCTCGGTAAAAGCATTCATCGCTTCTTCCCACACAGTAGTGTCAAAGCTTGCAACCATCTCCTGAGGAAGATAACCCGTTTGATGTCCGGAAGTGATAATCATTGTTCCTGATTCAGGCTCTATAAGACGATGTATAATCTTCAGTAATGTACTTTTCCCGGCTCCATTTTTACCCACCAACCCAATACGATCTCTATCACCCACTACAAAGGAGATATCTTTAAAAAGAATTTCACCATTAAAGCCAATAGAAATATTGGAGAGAGTAATCATACTATATTATTGAGCCAACAGCAAACGAACACTGATTCCTGTCTCGAGGTTCATGTTGTCGTTGGGTATAGATATTTTGGCTCTGTTAATAACTTGGTTATAGTAATAACGTAGTCCTATCATCTGACTAATTTGATAATCTGCAGAAAAATTAATAGTAACTGTAAGCATACCGGCAGAAACCTGATTTTGATTTTCTTCGATTTTTCTCAATACCGTCACATTATCTCTCAATGAAAAACCCAGAGTAACATTCAAATCGCTCACTGTTTGTCTCCTTTCCCCGGAAAATACAAATCCTAATTTCAGGTCTTTAAAACGATATCCAGAAGAGACCGATAACTCATTGGTATTAATCTCCGTAATCTGATTATTGGCGAAGCTCATCGACACATTCCGCCCTGTTTTATACTCTACTTTCAACATCATACTATTTTTCAATGTCATGTCAAACCCGATAAAAGGTCCAAACTGCTCATTGATCGAAATCTGTTGAAAATCTCTTTTCGCAATAAAGTTGCCCAGTGGGTCCATTGCTGTCGGATTCCCTTGTTCATCCTCTTCATAGTTGATATTAGTTGAGAAATTACCCACAGCATATGTATTTGTATAAGAGTGAGTAAGAGAGAAGTTTTGGAAGTATTTCGCAAAGAACTTATTTTTGGTCAATCCATTATAGTTCAATCTCCAGTTGGGAAGCGGTATTTTAGGAAATGGTGAGGTTACATCTAATGTTTTACTATTTTGTCCGCCATAGGTAGCCAAGAAGGCTGCAGTCAACACCTCTTTATTGACACCACTATATCCAACCGGAAATCCGGTTATAGGATCAACCTCTCCGGTATAATTTGGATTATGAGTAGAGATCCTTTCTGCCATCATCTTTCTCAGATCTCTAAATTCTGCAAATATTTCATTCGGATCACGGAAGAAGGTTGCCAATCCTATCGAAGAAATACTAAATGTACCTGAGGTCATCGGCGAATAATGATGCATTACTCCCTCACTATCTGCCCTAAAATATTCAGTAAATGATTGAGTATAAACCCTATTGGCCGTTACATCAATTCTAAAATTATTGAACGGTTCTACATTGGCTCTCAAATTGATGGTCAGATTTTTACGTTGCAAGAAAGGAGTATTCAACAACGTATCTTTTGTGAGCCAATCTCCATCCACTGCCATACGTTGTATATCGGGTTGTCCACCTAAAATAAAGAGCGCTCCGGGTGAGCCATTGACAAAGCTGGCACCAAACAAATTAGGCGAATACATATATCCCGGCAAAGTCGTTCCACTACCTTGTGATACATTAACAGAAACACTACGTACCATCATCAAAAAGCGCAGGGAGTGATCTAAAATCAACTTACCTACATTTACCTTTACAGTGTCTTTTGATTGATCTTTATTTTCGAGGGGATCCTCCCGCTTACCTCCCCTTCCTGTTGAAGGTTGAGGGCGCCGTTGGGTACCCTGATTTACTTTTTTAAAATAGGGAATTACGTCGTAGAGGGTTACCAAATTAAAGGTTACATTCCCTTGCATTTGGTTAGAGTTATCAATAGTATTCCCAAGATGAGCCAACGAAAGTGGTGATGCAGTGAAATTATAAGTAGCATTGTAGGTTACATTGGTATTAATCCACTTAAAGAGTGGTATTTTATTGAGGGGCACTTGCCAGGAAGCATCGATTCTCTGCATAAACTGAGTTGATCGACCTCCGTTTCTAAAACTAAGCCACACGGAATCTTTCTTCTCCCTCGTATCCAATAACCCGGGTGGTTCATCAATACGAGATGTAGAAAGTGCTTTATAGTTCAAACGCAATGCTTGTGTTAAATCCCATTGTACCGAATAATCTCTCACCCACATAAAATTTTTCACTATACTAGTATCAATGATAATATTTCCTTTACTCTTAGGTCTCAATTTAAACTCATTCAACTCACGTGTTACCGTAGTTCTAAAAGTTATATTTTTAGGTAACGGATTGATATTCACATCCCTAATAATCTGTAACCACGAAGATTTCAAAAACTTCACTCTAGAGAATGGACGATAATTCTTAGGAGTACTTGTATAAGTATAGCCTATTTGACCTTCATGGCGGATCTCGTTATCAAACTCGACATCTACATCCCGTTTAGCAACCTCTGAATAGGCATAGGAAAGATCTATATTTTCTATATCCCAAGGTCTTATTTTTAGAGGTTTATTCAGGTCACGTTCTTTTCTCACATTAGTAATATTAAGATTTTGACGCTGTACCAATACCGTAGTCATCGCTCTAATTGAATCCCTTTCGTCAGCATTATCATATGTTGCTAAATCCTCAGCCAATAACACATCCGGATTAAGAGGATTGTATTCCGGGAGTTCTCCAACCTGAGAAAAGTCGTAATGAAGAGGTATCTTAATATTCCATTTTTGAGGGAACAACACTTTCCCTCCATCTAGGTTTGTAGCTACATCCACGCTATACTTCGTCGCGATCTGTCTCTCCGTTATCGGTTGCTCCAAAGAACCAAAACCGGGTGTTGAGTACGTTGAGGAGAAGGTTAAATCGCCCAGGTCAGCTAAATTCATCCGGACTCTACCCAGTGCTGCCACCCCTGATCGGTCGTCAAAACCCACCAAACGCAGCTCATTAAACCAGATCTCTACTGATTTAGGGAGCATATCATCCCCATCATTGAGCGATCGTTTTTTGGGATTTCTCACACCCAGCATGATCGTATTCACAGAGGCTAAATTAGGCATCCCCAAAATGGTTACTTTATTCCCATTTTCCAAACGATATACAAAAGGAGTTGCGTTATTGAGATGGTGTCCCTCTCTCACTGCCTTATTACGAATTTGTTTAATATCTACAATCGAATCTAAAACGATAGCCATTCTGTTTTTTTCCGGCCAAATCAAGGTTGTATCTTTACCAACACCCCAGGGAGTTATTTCAATTGGAATCTCATACTCATAGTAGTTGTCAGTAAAGTCACTACCCAAGCGTATAAACACAGTAATATCTCCCTGCTTGAGTTCTCCTGAACTATACAGGTCTTCAGCGTGGATAAACATCTCCAATTTCTTAAACTGACGCATGTCAAAACTTGAATTTTTGTAGATTGCTCTTGCATCTCCATCCGCCAATTCAGAAATTTTTATAGAAAGGGACTGTTCATTTTGTTGATAAACAACGATCCCACTTATTTGCTCTCTTACAATACCCGGAGGTAAAACATAAGGAATAGGAACCCTATTCGCATTCTCCTCAAAATTTACTGTACCCACATTAACGACAGTATTGACATCCCCTCCGGGAATATACTCTCCATCCTCAAAAAGTTCATGGGTAAATGTTCTCCAATTACTTTTTACCAATTCAAAAGTAGCCAAACGACAAATGATCGGTTCCTCAAATTCTCTCATGAAGACCCGCATAAATCTAATGGAGTGAAACCCTGAAATGTTTCCTACAACTTGATCGGGATTTTTGATAGGAATACGGAATTGATACCATTTTGTTATTGGGGAGGTTCCATTAGGTAATCTCTCCGGAATAGCTTCATAAATGTCATTGATATAATTTTCTCCTACATTCATCCGATCGGGGCTTAATTCAATCACATACTGATAATATTTTTCCTCTTCACTGAGCGTATTATCATTATTCACATCTTCCACATCGGGTTGTGTTGTCTCAGCTGCTAAGTAAGATTCATTATTTTGAGTATTGGCAGGAGAGTTTCCTTGTTGGTTGTTGTAATATTTATAGCGTTCTACAATTTTTACATCCTGCTCATCATAATCGGAACCTCTGAAATAGTGAAAGTTATCTGCTGAGGGGTCCTGAATTGCATTGAGGTATGCCATTGAGGTTTCCCCAAACTGATTTCGAAGTAATTCCAAGTAGGTTTCATTATAGTGACTCTTTTCCATGTCATCGGTCAATCCATCCAATCCCACATCCTGGAATGGTCTGGCATTAGGATCATTATCAAAAGAGTTGATTATCTGTTGTATGGTAGGAACACGTCCCCACGCAGTATACTCTACGTCAGTATCACTTCCATCTGCAGGCAATCCATTTTCAAAAAACTTTTTCCCATCACGCAGAATATCCTCAGAAATATCTCCCAGATTGAACACTAATTTTCCCCCTTTGTGATTCGGATTCTCAATAAACGGATCCATCATCCAAAACTCAATATACTCGTAGTTATTAGATTCAAAGTCAGTATAATCAAAACGTCTCATAATCCCACCCCATCTTGATCCGGGATCTTTCAATGATCCGTCAGCCTCAACTCCCGAAGAGAATCCCTCAGAGCCATCTACATCGTAATTGTATGAACCTCTTTCATTGGGATAAAAAGCGAGATTAAAGACAGGCATGTAAGTAGATTGCGCTGCAGAAGAGTACTCTCTATTGGGGAAAAGTTCCGGTTCATAAACCGCTCTGGCATAAGGCGCAGATTGATCATCTTTAGTTAAATTAGAAGGTGTTGCAGTAGTATTGGCATAGAAAAGAGGATCTATAATATACCATGCTAATTTAGCACGATTGAAGCCGTATGCCAACTGTCTTCTTGCAGGCTCACTAGAGCTTACTGGCATTGCTTCTCTAAACCAATGTGGTTGCCCTTGCGGAGTGGAAGCCATCACCCAAAACTGACGCTGTCCCAGATCAACAGACACCTTAGCAGATTCAAAATCATCGATATAGGTAGTTCCCTCTTTTCCCACAGCTCGAGAATGCCCCGGAACAAAATGAGCAAACTCCGCATCCATTTGTACAAATGATTTAGCAGTAGTGCTGTAAAAAGGTAACCAGTCTACTAACTTCGTAATGAAAGGAATCTCCTTTTTATAGGCAACATTCATCCCCCAAATCATATTATTGATCGGTTCATTACCGTAATTCACCTTATTTGTTAAGGGACGTTCACGTAAATTTAAAATGGTAGCACCAATGTTAAGATCTTGATTGAAACGGTAGTCTAAGTTGGTTCCCAGCATCCGCCTTTCGGTCATCATATTCTTGTTTTCAAGAGAAATAGTAATGGGCGCCCCTGATTTTAAGACTCCTTCATTGGTGATTGTTACCGTACCCATTCCATAATTCACGGTATAATCCTGGTTCAATACCAAAGGGATTCCCCCTGCAGTTACTTTTACTGAACCTTCAGGTAAATTAAATGCACCCAATTGAAACTCCGATCCATAAGAAGATTGATATGTCCCTTCGATATAGAACTTATTTTTAGAGGTATATTGTTGTGCCAACGTTTTAGTCATAGTATAGAGCGAATCATAAGCGTACCTGTCTGCCACTTCCGGTTCCGGAATTACAGCTCTTAAGTCTTTTCCAAACGGTTCCACTGTGGGAAAGAATATACGACCATTACGCGAAACGATCGTTCCACCACTCACATCTGCACCATCAACAAAGTCAAACACACCATCAGGATAAGGATCTTGTTGTTGATTTAAACGATCTAAGCCCATTAAACGGATCAAAGGGATCCCTTTTACACTTCCCGTATTGAAAAATCCGTTGGCTACCCCCTCATCATCTCCTGTATAAAGCACATTCAATCTAAACTTTTCATTGGAAAGCTGGTATGCATTCAAGTTATATACGTTTTTCATCATCAATTTCCAGAGTGGAGATCTGGTATTCAGTGAGGTTGATTTCAACAACTTTACTCTGATTGCTCCTGGAGAAGAAACTTCATTTGAGAACTCCCCAACCTGATACACAGCATTATCTCCAATCACCTGATATTGGAAGGCAACCGCTAACACTTGATCAGAAGTTAGAGTTGTGTTCAATGAAATAAATCCCAATTTACTATTAAAAGTGTACTCATTGGGCGACAAAAGTCTAGCATTTTCTATTTTTTCGTAGTCCTCTCCCGCAGTCAATCCCAACAGACGTAGGTTGTTTGAAGCAGTAGAGATATCACGAATCATTGAAGTATCGACCGTTACAGTCAAGTCGTTACTCATATCACTCGGAAGTACATAACCGGAGCCATGGAACCCTTCAAAGTAAGGATCTGCTTCTCCCAAGTCCGTAAAGGCAACAATATTTCTATTTTCCACTGTAGCAGCACCAATATTAGTACGCCACACTTCAATACGGGTAATTACAATAGGAGATCCCACTAGCGGAAGGGTTGACATATATTCGTTATAGTGATCTCTGAAATATTGAGCTATAAAATAGTGTTTATTCGCTTCATAATCATCGGCGCGGAAGTAAAAATCCTGCATCTGTGCTCCACCTGAAATAGTAATGGTTTGTGTATTGGCTCTATTCTCAGTGAGTACCGAAGTTACTGTCAACTTACCAAATTTCAATGCCGTTTTAAATCCAAACAAAGACTGACTACCTGTTATCAGTGTACTCTGTAATGGCAACATCACATCTCCAAACTCCATCAATTGAATAATATCATCCTCTTTCCCTTCAAATTTCAATTTCATCTGATTATCAAACTCGAAATTTGACTCGGTATTATAGTTCAAATTATAGGAGATTTTATCTCCTACTTTTGCAATTACATTCGCCTGAATCTTCTCATCAAACTTAAACTCTGTTCTTTTCTGTTGACGTGCTGTCAGGTTTGGATTTTTATCACGATTGTGTAAGATTCCAAACAGTAATTCAACATTCCCGGATGGACGAACATCAATTGTATTACTTCCAAAGATAGACTCAAAAATATCGCCTCCTATTCTCAGTTGAGGGATTAACCCATCTCCACCTCTACGGTTTGGATCAGAAGAGTGTTTTACTCCTTTTGATCGCCAATAATTACGTGTTTCGTTACGTACATCATATTCAATAAACTCCGATACATCCATTGAAGCTGCAGGACCATATGGAACTTCACCAATCATATTTCTGAACACAAACTGGTTGGTGATAGTATCAAAATAAATTCTTGTCTGTAATGCCGGTGGAACTTTTAAATGAAAGGGAGAAAAAAGGACTCCCTCTTGTAAGGGATTATTGATAGGTTGAGGAATCGGACTCACCAAACCCGAATCCGGCGGGGTTAGATTTTCCTGCGTTTCAACTACTTCACTTTCATGTTGAACCGAGCTACTATTCTCTTGAACAAAAACATTCACATAGTTGGGCAGAGCCCATACTAATGAAGTGAGAAAGAGGATAATCACCATTATGGAGGTGATTCTTCGGGTTGCTTTTCTTATTGCCACGTTTTCAATAATCTACAATCTACAATAACTTTAACGCCTTTTTAATCAATTCCTCTACACTTAATTCGATCCCCTCTTGTTGAATAATTTTATCTAACACAGCCTCTGCAGGAGTTTTTACAAAACCTAAAGAAACTAAAGCAGATAACGCTTCAGCCTTATTATTATTGTAGGAAAATGCAATTTTATCTAAATTTTGTGGAGTTGTTTTTCCAATTTTATCTTTCAACTCAATTATAATCCTTTGAGCACTCTTATTGCCTATCCCTTTCACAGTTTGAAGTGTCCTTGCATTCTCCGTTGCAATAGCTCCTAAAATCTCTGAAACACTCAACGAAGAGAGCATCAAGCGGGCTGTAGCCACCCCAATACCACTAACGGTAATTAATAGTTTGAAAAGAGAACGTTCTTCTTCTTCTGCAAAGCCGTATAAAACATGCGCATCCTCCTTGATTACGTAATGGGTTAATAAACTCAACTCTTGCACAGCACCAATTGCAGAGTAGGTAGCTAAAGAGATGTGAATCATGTAGGCTACACCGCCGGCAGTTTCAATCACGACATGCTCCGGGGTTTTCTCGACCAATTTTCCTTTTACATATTCAATCATAAAAAACAAATTAATAGAATTCGCAAAAGTACAATTTTTCAATTATACTACCATCTTAAAAAAACTGAAATCTCTTAAACAACAACTACAATTTCCCCTTTCACCTCTTTTTTTTCAAAATATTGCAAACATTCCGCTACAGTACCACGATAAGTCTCTTCATAAACTTTTGATATTTCTCGGGATATTGAAATGACGCGATCTTCCTCAAAAAGTGGGAGCATCATCTCAAGGGTTTTCAATAAACGATGGGGTGATTCATAAAAAATTACCGTTTGATCACTCTCAGCAATTTTTTTAAGCGCACTCTGTTTCCCCTTTTTATGCGGTAAAAAGCCATAAAACAGGAATTGATCAGAGGGAAGCCCCGAGTTAATTAATGCAGGAATGAGTGCAGTTGCTCCGGGCAGGCAGATCACTTCAATACCCTCTTTGATTGCTTCACGAATCAGCAGATAACCCGGATCAGAAATCCCCGGCGTACCGGCATCGGAGGTGAGAGCTACGGCAGCAGCCTGCCTGATCTGATCTATATACCGTGACACTTGTTTGTGTTCATTGTAAATATGGTATGCGTAGCAACGATTCTCTATCTCATAATGTTTCAACAACTTTTGTGTCGTACGGGTATCTTCGCTTAAAATAAAATCCACTTCCTTTAGGATGCGTAATGCACGAAGGGTGATATCCTCCAAATTACCAATTGGCGTGGGAACAATATAGAGTTTCATGACTAAAAAGTTTCCAATGTTCTAATAAAGAGTTTCAATATTCTTTCCGAATAGTTCACTCCACAAAATTCGCAACGATCATCAGGAGTATGAGTTGCTATCGGTTTATGACCTCCTATAGTAAGCGTAAACAAGGCAGGAATTTTCTTTAATGTAAAAGGATAGTGGTCGCTATTGGGTGCGTTTCTTCCTCTTTGAATCTCAGGAACCCAATTCTCCGTTCCATTTATTCGTTCCATCTGATCTAGAAAACGTGCACAAAGTGGGTTAACCCCATTAAACATCATTAATCCCTCATCCCCACCACAAAGAAGATCAAAATTAATCACTTGTATAATTTGATCCAATGGGACCAAAGGATGTTCCACAAAATAGGTTGAGCCTTGCAACCCACTTTCCTCTCCACTGGACAAAATCAAAACCACACTGTATTTCAAGCGATTTTGAACAAAATATTGTCCTAAACTTAAAACATAGGCAACTCCGGAAGCATTGTCGTGAGCACCATAAAAAACGCAATCATCACCCAACATCCCCAGATGGTCATAGTGTCCAATCAGCACCACAAAAGAGTCCGGTTCAGTTGTTCCGGGAATCATTCCTACCACATTTTGAGTAGTGCGATATCCCATCTTGTTTTCAAAATGAATTCTTATCTTTTTTGTTTTAGGGGTAATCTTTTCCGGTTTGACATAGAAAAATGAAAACTCTTTTTCCTCCATTTTACGAGTTCCAAACCCGGGTAGTTCACTCATCCCAATCATTATTTTTGAAAACTCAAAAATATTGGTTGTTTCATGTTTCCAATCGTTCAGATTCTGCCTAATCCGTACTTTAGTCAAAGAATCGCAAGGGAGGTCGGAGATCCGGTCGGCATTAAAATAGATCACTTCACTCTTTAATCGCTCTTTATATTTCTTTTGCAATTGCTCCCAATGGATTTGTGCCATCTCCGAGAGCTGATAAGTATCCTCCTCTTTTGTATAATCTAAAATCTCCAAAGGAGCCTGGATCACTCTATACTCCCCATCAATCGATGGAGTATGGAACGGAAGCCGATATTCATAAAAATTTTTCAGTATAATTTTATCCACTACTACACTCACATTCCCGATCATTTCATAACCATAGATCGGATACTCCTGGAAATAATTATTACCCAAAGGGTCAACTTGGATTTGCTGCAATTCCCGCCTCAGATACTGTGCTGCCAGATACTCTCCATTGTAAGGAGCAGCGCGTCCATACATCTCAGGAGCGGAGAGGTCACAGATGATCCTCTTAACGTAATTGCTGTCTTGCCCCTGAACACTCCCCCCCTTTATTATTAATGTCATAAAAAAAAGAGGAAGCCATTGTAATGTTTTCATACGCTATAGATTTTAAGCTCCCTATGCCCGATTGCGAAAAATGGAGCCAATAGTAAGAAAAATCAGTTTGAAATACTCTTTAAGAGAGCGATTTTCTATATATTTAAAATTCAATTCAATTTTAGCCGGCATTACCTCTTCAATATAGGTCTTTTCAGGATCATCAGAATCTGCAAGGATCTCATTTTCATCAATATAACTCAAGGATGCATAATCAGTTATCCCGGGACGAACCTGAAGCACTTTACGTTGCTCTTCAGTGTACAAATCCACATATTTCTTCACTTCCGGGCGGGGACCCACAATACTCATATCCCCTTTCAATACATTGAACAACTGCGGAATTTCATCCAATTTATATTTCCTTAAAAATCGACCTATTGGTGTTACTCTCGGATCACGATCTCCTACTGTAAGAAGTCCTAACTTATCAGAATTTTTTCTCATCGTTCTATACTTCAATAAGTTGAACTGTTTCCCATTTTTCCCCACCCTACGCTGCATAAAAAAGGGATCTCCTTTTGATTCAATCGCTCCAATGAAGGTAATTACCAATAAAAAAGGGGACAACAGTACGATAGCAGCCAATGAGAGAATAATATCACACAACCTAATCAGCATAGTAGTTTTGTTATTTCAGATAGAACCAGTCATCTTCGACGGTATTGCCATAATATTGCTCAATACTTTTATCGTCAAAGTTATAGATTGGAGTTTTACGATTTACCAACTTAACTTTCCAGAATGGATCCTGTACTTCGCCAATCTTATCTGAGTGAAGAAGTTCATAATTCTTAGATACCAAGTCCACATTATAGAAGATAAACCTGACATTGCTTTGACTCTCTAGCATGGCATAGGTCCAGATTTCATACGGATAAGAATGGGAGTCGAAAGGCGCTTCATACACCGTACTGGGGGGACCATATTGAAGGAATACCCGACCCCGGTCAGTTCTGTACCCTTTCATATTGCCACTGGTATACAATTTATCCACATATTTTATTTTCTCATAATATTTCAACCATTCCTCTTCCGGATTTTCATCATTTCTCAAGTACCAAAAACCATAAAAAAACTGCTGTAAATCTTGCAATTCTCCCTTTCTGACATTTTTTCTAATAAAATTATTTTCCGAAATAGAAGCTATTGGCAATAAACAAGCAATGTACTCTCTCATCTGTTTTACATCAGTAATCTTTTCTACAAAAGTACCTCTAAAATCTTTAGTCAGAACAAACTCCTCCTCATACAAAGGAATATCATTTTGTCTTTCAAAAACAGCTTGAGATGTCGCAACCAATATCGAATCCTTTCCATACACCTCGATAGTGAGCAGATAATCACCGGTATAAAGTTGTGTTATATCCAGTTCACTAACATAATAAACCAAGGGTGCCGATTCCATTCTTTTCACTGTAGTGTACTCTCCGGATAACTGTCTTTTAGTATTCAAATTTCTCAATGTGCTACGAACCATAAAGAGAGTATTGGGTCCCACCCCTTTTTCGGTATTGTAAATTTCGGCAGAAAAATAAAGTTTATTTAATACAGGAGGCAAGTAGTTGTAAAGTAGTGGTACAGAGGTATATCCATACTTATCGTAGTACGGATTGGGGTTATCTGTTTTAGCAATATGTTCATGCAGATTGATTCCGGAAATAGAAACAGTATCTTTTGGGAATTGAATCTTAACTAAATCAACAAATTCCACTTTGGATTCCTCATTGTTCATATCCTGAATAGTAAAAGCAAGATTATAGGTTCCATTAGGTAGTGAAATTCGTTTAACTCCCCAAAAGTCAGTTCTTTTCACACCGATTGTATCTGCCAACTGTTCACCTGAAACCAGATAATCCACCTTTTTAACAAATTGCCCCTCTTTCTTGATATCAATGGTGATGCGCACGTCTGCTTCAAACATTTGAGTCTGATTTTTTACATAACGTACCGAGTTTCCATCGATAAAAGAAGAAACTTCCAAATAGGGATCCAATTCCAGGTCACAATACGGACGATAATCGATCACCGCACTCAGCTTCTGTGCCTGAGCAGAAAAGGTAAGGAATCCTATTAATAATAAAAATAATCGTTTCATGGTGATCCAGGTATTAATTTATATAATTTTTATTTAAAATTTAATTGTTTGCAACAGTCGATCAATAGGAACGCGAATTTGCTCCATTGAATCACGCTCTCTAATTGTCACAGTTTGATCTTCCAACGTCTGGTTATCCACAGTAATACAGTAAGGTGTTCCAATAGCATCTTGACGGCGATATCTTCTACCGATTGCATCTTTCTCATCATATTGGCACATCATATACGGTTTCAGTAAATCTTGAATTTCTCTTGCCTTTTCTGGAAGTCCATCCTTTTTTACCAGAGGTAGTATTGCTACTTTGATAGGAGCCAAAATGGGGGGAAGCGAAAGTACCACTCTTTGGGAACCGTCAGGCAATGTTTCCTCTTGGTAAGCATAGCTCAAAACAGCCAAGAACATTCTATCCAGCCCGATAGAGGTTTCCACAACATAAGGGACGTAGCTCTCATTGGTTTCCGGATCAAAATAGCGTAGTTTTTTACCGGAAAATTTCTCATGCTGAGCCAAATCAAAATCGGTTCTGGAATGGATGCCCTCCAGTTCCTTGAATCCAAATGGGAATTCAAACTCAATATCTGTGGCTGCATTGGCATAGTGAGCCAACTTATCATGATCGTGGAAGCGGAATTTTTCCGCAGGAATGCCCAAATCCTGATGCCATTTCATCCGCTCATTTTTCCAATACTCAAACCAGGTCAACTCCTCACCGGGACGAACAAAGAACTGCATCTCCATCTGTTCAAATTCACGCATTCTAAAAATAAATTGACGTGCTACAATCTCATTCCTGAACGCTTTACCAATTTGGGCTATTCCAAAAGGAACCTTCATCCGACCTGTTTTGTAAACATTCAAGAAATTCACAAAAATACCCTGAGCTGTTTCAGGACGCAAATAAACAGTATCAGCCCCTTCGGAAACAGATCCCATCTGAGTTGCAAACATCAAATTGAACTGTCTAACATCAGTCCAGTTTCGGGATCCGGAAACCGGGCAAACAATCTCCAACTCCTCAATCAACTGTTTCAACCCAACCATATCTGAACTGTTCATCAATTCGGCTAAACGTGTTGTAACCTCATCTATCTTTTGTTGATTTCGCAATACGTTAGGATTGGTTTCACGAAACATCTTTTCATCAAAAGGATCAAATCTCTTCTTTGCTTTTGTAACTTCTTTATTGATTCTATCCTCCAATTTTGCAATATACTCCTCAATCAATATATCGGCACGATATCTTTTTTTTGAATCTTTATTATCGATCATAGGATCATTAAACGCATCCACATGACCTGATGCTTTCCACACGGTTGGATGCATAAAAATAGCACTATCGATACCCACTATATGATCATGCATTTGTACCATTGCCTTCCACCAATATTGTTTGATGTTGTTTTTAAGTTCAACTCCATATTGAGCGTAGTCATACACTGCACTCAAACCATCATAAATTTCACTAGAGGGAAAGACATAACCGTACTCTTTCGCATGAGCAATAATTTGTTTAAATAGATCCTCTGGATTAGCCATACAATTTTGTTATTTAATAGTTAATTATTCAAATAGAAAAGATATTTGTATCACTTTAGTTTTCAAAGCCGTTACACTTGTTGCATAGATGTGGGACTCCGGAACAAGAATATTGGGAATCCCAAAGGACATTTTCAACTCAGTCGAGAACTTAAAATAGGTCATATAAAAATCAAATCCCACCCCTGTTTGAAACTGAAAATCATCCGGATACACCTTCACGTATATTTCTCTCGGATTAGCTGCTTGCTTTTTGGCATTGGATATCAAGTCACGACTGTATTGCGCTCCTCCCACCACATAAACTCTTACATTATGCATCCGAGAAGACTTAAACTTTATTAGTAATGGAAAATCTAAAAACACTGACTCCACATTTTTATAACTTATAAACTCCTTACCATCACTATATTTGATCGAATAGTTAAGCATACGATCTGCAAAAGTAAGTCCCGGAATAAAACGCAAATCAAAATACTCCCCTAACCTTAGGTTGGCTACAATCCCCAAATTAAAACCACTCAATGGAGAGGTGTATATTTTCATCAAAGAGTCATATTCAGCTAAATTAGCTTTTGTTCGAAGAGTAAAATCGTACTGATTATACCCTATCATAAAACCGAAATGAAAGCGTTGCTTATCATATTTCAACAGATTAGGTAATCCTAAATTACGTTGAGCTTGTAATGAAATCGAAAATCCCAACAGTAAAAGAGTAATGGTTATTAGTTTTTTTCTCATACACTTAAAAATTATGAAACGAAAACCTTTAAGATTTAGTATTTTGTTCCACTAATTCCATGATCTGCTCTTGCAACAATATCGGATCTACCGGCACAACACCTACAAACTGACACACAATACCTCCGGCCAAATTAGCCACCTTTAACATCTGTGTAGTAGGAAGTTGTTCCACCATACAAAGAGTTGACACCGCAATCACAGTATCTCCGGCACCCGAAACATCACTCACTTCCCTAGCCGAAGCAGGAGACAACTCAAAGTGGTCATTTATACGATGATACAAAGCTATCCCTTTATCAGAAAGCGTTACCATCACCATATCTATCTCATACAGATGTGCAAACTGTTTTGCAGCATCATGCAGTTGTTCTATTGTCAACTGTTCCCGATTCAAATGAAGGGCATCACACAATTCTTTCAGATTAGGTTTAAAAAGATCGACACCTGCATAAGCATGAAAATTTTTCTTTTTGGGGTCTGTGGTCACAAGAATCCCTTTCTCCTTTGCTTTTTGAACAATCTGAGCAATATTGTGAGGATTTAAAAGCCCCTTATCATAATCTTCAAAAATAATGGCGTCAATTTGATAACGATCAATCAGAGCAAAAAACGCATTAAGAAACTGCTCATTCTCCTTCGCAGAAAGGTCATGTTGATCCTCTTCATCAATGCGGATCATTTGGGTTTGATTTCCTATAATACGATACTTGATTGTGGTAATTCGTTCATCAGATTGCACTATTCCTTCCGAAATCATCCCCACTTTGGAAAGTTGATCCATAAAAATCTTTCCTTTTGGATCTTTTCCTATTACCGAACATAGAATCGGTTCAGCACCCAATACTTTCAAATTAGCCGCTACGTTAGCCGCTCCACCCAAACGATAATCTCTTTCTTTAACATCCATAATGGGAACCGGTGCCTCCGGAGAAATACGCTCCACTCGACCCATCAAATAGGCATCAATCATTACATCCCCCACTACCAACACCTTGGTAGATTTAAAACTTGAAATCAACTGATCTAACATAGCAATAGAATTAACCTGCAAAGATACAATGAAATTACGAATTACGAATTACGAATCACGTTAAAATTTCTCAATATCATATTTCATATTCCTTATCATTCTAACTTCTACCTTCTTCCTTTTGAATTAAAAATAAAGGGGGGGCAGCAAAAGTGTCCCTTTTTAGATATTATTATTTCCCCACTCTCTAATATTTACCTCTTTTCCTATTTTCAAAACTTTTCGGGCACCTAAGTTATAATGAAATGATAACTTTCTCAACTGTGCCAAAATTACATATTTCTTTTTGACAACTCACACCCTGTACACCCGACACATCCACTACTGCAATCTTTTTTCTTCTTAAAGGATTGTACTATCTTATATATAGCGTAACAAACTGCCAACAAAATCACTACAGCTACAATAATATTTTGTATCATATTTACTCCTTTCAAACTATAATAAACTTCCAATCTGATACACTGCAAATGCCACCAACCAGGCCAACAAAGTTGTATAGAATATCGTAAAGATAGCCCAACCCAAACTTGCCTCCCTTCGAATTGCTGCAATCACTGCTACACAAGGAAAATAAATCAGAATAAAAAGCATAAATCCAAATGCGACCAAGGGGGTAAACACCCTCTGCCCCTTTAATTTACCTGTAGTATGTACCTGTTGTTGTAATTTTACAGCCAGGTTATGAGAATTATCATCCGCTTCAAAGTCTGCGTGATAGAGTACGCCCATGGTGCTTACTACAATCTCTTTTGCAGCTAATCCTGTAATGAGACTAATCCCAATTTTCCAATCGAATCCAAGAGGTAATAAAACCGGTTCTACGAACTTTCCCATCTGCCCTATATAAGATTGTTCTTGATGAGTTCCCTCCTTTTCTAATTCCAATGCTAGCACCAGCTTCTCTTTTTCAAGTGAAGATAGTGTTTCATTGAGTTCTACTTGAGCAATCTGTTGATCATACTCCGCAAGTAGCTCTTTATTTTGTGGAAAATAGCTCAATGCCCATATCAAAATAGAGGCCACCAGAATAACAGTACCCATTTTGCGCAGATACTGCGAAGCTTTATGCCACATGTGGCGTAAAGTATTACGCATAGTTGGAAGACGGTATGGAGGCAATTCCATTACAAAAGGAACATCCTGTCTAGAGAACACCGTATTTTTCAATAATAGCGCACTGAGGACTGCAATTAAAATTCCAATCAGATAGATCGAAAAGAGTATTAAGCCCTGATGCTTAGGAAAGAAAGCTGAAATAATCAACAGATAAACGGGTAAACGAGCACTACAAGACATAAATGGAATGAGGAGCATTGTCATAATCCGATCTTTCCTATTTTCCAGTGTTCGGGTTGCCATAATGGCCGGTACATTACATCCAAAACCCATCAACAATGGGATAAAAGATTTTCCATGAAGTCCGATTTTATGCATCAATTTATCCATCATAAAGGAGACCCTTGCCATATAGCCGGTATCCTCCATCAGGGAGATAAAAAAGAAGAGAATCAGAATATTGGGTAAAAAGACGATCACTCCACCAACTCCGCCAATTACACCATCAATCAAGAGATCATGGAGTGTGCCTTCCGGAATTTTTGTAGATAATAGTTTTCCTAGATACCCGACACCCATCTCAATCCATTCCATCGGATAAGCTCCCAATGTAAAGGTAGTTTGAAACATCAACCACATAAAAAAGAAAAAGATAGGAAATCCCAAATATTTATGAGTCAAGAAACGGTCAAAATTTTTCTTCTTTTTAAGAGTCTCTCTTTTCTTAGGAGAGACCGTTTCGAGCAGTGCTCCCGAAATAAATCCATATTTTGCGTCAGCAATCACCGTTTCCGACCTCTCTTTGTACTCTCTTTCCAACCGACGGATCTCTGATTCTGTTATTTTTTTAACAGACTCATAATTAGAACAGATTTTCAGTCGATCTAATGTAGATTGATCTCTTTCCAACAATTTAATAGCCAAATATCGCTTAGAATATTGGTCTGTCAACTCCTTATTCTTACGTAGCTCTGCACGAATACGATCTATCGATTCTTCAATCATGGAGCCATAGTTGATATGAATATGGCGAGTGATTGGATCCTGATCTTCATACACCTCTATAATCTTTTCAAGCAGTGCTACCAATCCCACTCCTTTCACAGCAATAGTGGGGACGATTGGAATACCGAGCAGCAAACCCAAATCGTGATAATTCAAGTCTATTCCCTTATACTCCAACTCGTCGTACATATTTAAAGCAATCACCACCTTGATATCCATATCGATCAGTTGTGTTGTCAGGAAAAGATTTCTTTCCAAGTTAGAAGCATCAACTACATTAACCACTACATCCGGTTTCTTTTCCCCAATATGATTTCTGACAAACAACTCTTCCGGGGTATATTCAGTAATCGAGTAGGTTCCGGGAAGATCTGTAAAGTTCATTTTATAAGACTCAAACTTCACTACTGCCTCTTTGATATCTACAGTAACCCCTCCATAATTCCCTACCCTCTCGTGCGATCCGGAAACTCTGTTAAAAAGGGTTGTTTTTCCGGAATTAGGATTACCCACTAGAGCTACATTAATTCGTTTTGTCTTAGGAATGCCCCGCATGCGTGGCGTTTCTTCAACTATTATACCCTCATAATGAAAAAGCTGTTGTAGGTCCCCCTCTATAATTGGTTCTACTTCAATCATAGCAGCTTCACTTCGTCTCAGGGACATATTGTAGCCCATAATTTCATACTCTATCGGATCCTGCAAAGGTGCATTTTTGATCACTTTGACCTTTTTCCCCTTCACAAATCCCATCTCAGTGATTCTTTTTCGAAACGCACCATGACCCAAAACCTTGGTGATATATACAGACTCTCCTGTTGGAATATCAGAGAGATAAATATGACAATTTCTATTTCCCATCATCTTCAACTATTAGCGGTGCAAAAATAAAAAGAAAATAGAAAAACAACTATCATTAAAATAGGTGAAATATAAAGAAATTAATCACTACTATTAGTGAGCCAGTGTAATCTGATCAATAGTTACATAGTTATTAGTAACCGCATAAATCGTCAAACCTGAAACCGACTTAATTCCTGTCTTCTGGGATATGTTTTTTCTATGCGTGTTAACGGTATGCACACTGATATTGAGGTGATCAGCAATCTGCTTGTTAGTATACCCTTGTGCTAAGAGCTGTAGGACTTCAATTTCACGGTCGCTTAGAAGTAAGTTCTGAGAAGCTTGGTCCCCCTTTTTTGATTGAATCACCTGAGAAACAGTATGATTTATCATCTCCTGTGAATCCTGTATAGTGATCACAGCATCAAATTGACTCAAAACTTTAGGATCAACATACATATAGCAAAACGCTATCAAACTAATTTTTAAATATTTAGAACGCAACTGTTGAAACTCCTTGGGGCTATATTGGACAGAATGAGGATTGATAAAAACAACGCTCTCCTCATGAAGATCTAAACCAAACTCCAATTCTTGAAAGCTGAATACCTGTTTGATTTTCCGGGCATGTTGAGCCGGTTGCAATAGCTGAACCAACCCTTCATACAGAATCGAAGAAGATTCCAAAATCAGAATGGATGTATCCGGTTTCATTGCTTCCTTTTTATAGTTTGTTCCACATTTTGAGCTAAAGGAATCAAGATCTGCTCTTCAATTTTACTATGGATCTTCAAATCATAATCCAACTCCACCAAGTTCAGGAAAAGACTCCTTCTAATATGAAAGTCTTTCTGATAAGGTAAGTATTTCACTAACAGATTCATCAAGTCATCCAGTTTTTCTTCAATATCATCATGATGTTCAACATAATCGCTCACAGAATAGGTCATCATATTTGGAGCTATTTCGGCATCAGATGCAGTTTGATAGAGTTGTTCAATATAAGGATGGGCAACTTCTAACTCATAATTCAGGTGTTCTCGTACCTCATCGAAGTAAAGTTTAAAAAAACGTTCCAACAGTGCAATTTCTTTGGAATCATTCAATTGCTGAATCTCTTGAATAGCACGTTCAATTTTCGGATAGATATCATCCAAATAATACCTGTGGGTATTATTTAAAAACTGAATAATCGTGGGGAGATCACCTACAGTTATAGCAGTAGAATCTGCAACTTCATGATGCAGGTAAAGATTACCGATTGCAATAAAAAGCGCTTCACTGATCTTATATTGCTGACAAATCTCCGCCACCGTTTTACTTTGTAAAGGGGTATTGATATTAAAATGCTCCAAAAAAAGGATAAAGTGAGGATACTCAAGTATTACCTGAGCTACTTCAGTATCAGCATGTATATAAAACTGGGTGCCCATAATTATTTTCTTGTTACACCCTTACAACCATACTGTCTGTCAGCTTTAATTACAAAATACTCCTCATACATTTCAAAAGCCTCTTGAATAATCTGATGGGCTACATCCTTATTAAAGAACTCTTCTACCTCAACAGTTTTATTTTCCAATTTGGTATATTCTTCAAAAAAATTGCGTAACTCTGTAGTAAAGTGATCTGCCAACTCTGTAATATCGTTCACATAGTTGATACTGGGGTCACCTGCATTAACTGCAATAATCTTATCATCAGCTTCTCCATTATCCAGCATTCGCATTACACCAATCACCTTAGCCGGAACAATACAAAGAGGGACTATCTCCACCTGTGAAACAATCATAATGTCCAACGGGTCCTTATCATCGCAGTAGGTACGAGGGATAAAACCGTAATTTGCGGGATAATACATCGAAGAGTAAAGTACACGATCCAATATCAACAAACCACTCTCCTTATCTAATTCATACTTAGCACGACTTCCTTTTGGAATTTCTACAATACCATTAACAATTTGAGGAACTTCATGCCCGGGATTAACGCAGTGCCATGGATTAAATGTACCGGGCACCGGGTGACTCATAAATTTATTTTTAATCATAGCTATAATAGAATAAACAATAACCTGCAAAGGTATATCTTTTTTTTTATATTGGACATTTTTTCCTTTTTTCTTTGTAAAATGTAACAAAATCTTAATAATAGAATACAAAATAATGATTAATTATTGGTGAAAATCATATTTTTTGTACCTTTGCGGTTTTAAATCCAATGTCATATCATTTAGCGATTCAAATGAAAAAACTCGCACTTTTTCTGTCTATTTTATTCAGTTTATTGTGTATTAATGGGCAAGTTGTTACTATTGGAAGTGGAAACAGTACCAATACATCAATTCCAAGCGTATTAAGTCAAAATTACAGTTACTCGCAGCAAATTTACACAGCAACAGAAGTGGGTGATGCGGCTCCCATCTGCGGAATATCCTTATGGAAAACCTCAACCGAAACAATCTATCGTTACGTTACAATCTATTTGGGTCATACTCAACAAACACAGTTTACTTCCAACACCAACTGGATTCCAATCGGTGAATTGACACTTGTTTTCTCCGGAATTGTAAAATTTCTTCCTAATACGTGGAGTTATATCGGTTTTGACACCCCATTTCAGTATGATGGGGCTGATGGTAATCTTGTGGTCGCTTTTGATGACAACACTCAAATTAAGGAGGCAACTCAAACCTTCAAAGTTTTCAGTACACCAAATGGGACTATCCACAATAGTTCTGACGTAAATAATCCAAACCCCAGCTCTCCTGCGGCAGGAACACGTCTTAATGTACGGAATCAAATTAAAATCCATAAGTGTGCTCCTACATTGATGTCTAATACTTCTATCAATACTTGTGATTTATTATATTCAGATCCGGGGGGGATGGATGACTATAGCCCCAATCAAATCTTCACGCAAGTGATCACTAGTAGTACTCCGAACAATCGTTTAGAGGTTCACTTTTTAGAGTTTGATTTAGCTAATGGAGATACCCTCTGGATATACAATGGTAACGGTACCAATGCTCCGCTTATCGGGATCTTTGGAGCTTTTGTTAGCCCTTTTAATTTTACCTCATCCGGAAGTTCACTGACCTTTAAATTTAAAAGCGACAACAGTGTTGAATCCGCAGGATGGTTGGCTCAAATCCTATGTCGGAGTTGTACTCCGGTTTCAATTTCTACAGGATCTCCTTGCCAACCTGATCCTAACAGTATAACCGGCTACGCAGCCAAACCTTTCTGTACTGATGAAAACCCATACGGAATCGAATATCCATCCGGAACGTCAGGCAATACAAATTCTTATATTTCTGCCCCCGCCTGTCTCTGGTCAACACCGGCACCTGCATGGTACTTTATGCGAATTAGTGATCCTGGTGATATATTGATTTTTATTTCCCAGACTTCATCTTATGGTAGCGGATTAGATGTCGATTTTGCTTGTTGGGGTCCCTTTTATGCAGATAATCAGCAAGACTTTATGCAGCGTTGGTGCTGCGGAGAATATATCCTTCATAATGGATATGTCCCAAGTCACAGACCCCCAAATGGAGACCACACCAACGATATGGGCGGTTATCCCGTTTCCAATCTCATTGATTGTTCGTACAGAGCTGATGCTACAGAATGGGCTTTTATTCCGAATGCTCAAACGGGACAATACTACATCTTGCTCATAACCAATTATAGTCAACAAGCAGGAACAATTTTATTTAATACAGTTCCTCAATTCACCACTGGTAGTACCGACTGTTCTCTATTAGCTTCTGTCACCAGTAATGGTCAAATTTGCGAAGGAGAAACTATACACCTCTATTCTAACAATAATCAGCCCAATATCACCCACTCCTGGAATGGTCCTAACGGATTTACATCAACTCTCACCAATCCGGTTATAACTAATGCCACTCCGGCAAACTCAGGGACCTATTACCTAACCATTACCAATCAAGCAGGAAACAATGCTACTGACTCTAC
The DNA here is from genome assembly GCA_029570835.1 of Bacteroidota bacterium. GTDB lineage: Bacteria > Bacteroidota > Bacteroidia > Bacteroidales > WCHB1-69 > UBA5429. The sequence continues at coordinate 28,067 of JAKPTX010000255.1, read as the reverse complement.
TCAGGTTATCGTACATCCTACTCCATCTGTAACGTTAAGCAGTACCGCTTTGAACATTTGTGTAGGCGATTCGGTGACACTTACTGCCGAAGGAGCCAATAGTTACAGTTGGAGTCACAATTTAGGACCGGGGAGCCAACACACTACCACCCCCCCAGATAGTATTACTTACATCGTAATCGGAAATAACTATGGATGTACAGATACAGCCAGCGTCACTATCGCTGTAAATCAGGTACCTCAAGTCCAAATCCAGGAACCGATAGGCAACTTATGTCCCAATATTGGCACCATGACCATTAGCAGCACTTCTTCCGGAGGAACACCGGAATATACCTATTCTTGGACCGGGTCCGGTATTGTAAATCAAAACAGCAACACGACCCTATTTAATCCCGATTCCTCACAATGTAATTCAGAATATCCTATTCTACTAGAAATCACTGACCAAAATCTCTGTAAAGGACGAGATTCCATTACCATTGAGGTCTCTGATGTTACGAACCCCCAGTTTACTACACTCCCCTTCCCATTTCAATATGCAGTAGGAACCTATCCTAACTACACCATGCCCGATCTTAACAATTTGGTCACCAATAACATCGGCGATAACTGTTGGAATACCAATCAGTTAACCGTATCACAAAGCATTGCTGCTGGGAGTATTATCAATGAAAATAGCTACGTACAAATCACTGTAACAGATCCTTGTAACAATAGTTGTACTGCATTGATTCGCATTATTACTCCTCTTTACATTCAGATGACCGATTCAAATCAAGTCAGTTGTTTTGGTGGCAATGATGGAAGTGCAACAGTGACTGTTCATGGAGGTATTCCACCCTATCAATACTTCTGGAATAATTCCACTTCATCGGGTGGTGCCGTCAATTCTTCCTTAGAAGCAGGGACATATCAAGTAACCGTGACAGACTCTTTAGGTATTTCATTAAATTGTAGCATCACTATTACGCAACCGGATAGCTTATTATCTGCGAATTATCTCACGACTGATGCGTACTGCGAACAGAATAATGGAACTTTTGAAGTAACTCCCTTAGGGGGAACTCCCCCCTATCAGTACAATTGGTCACAAGGAGGAAATAATGCAGAAATATTGGATTTGGAAGCAGGTGTTTATTCCTGTACCATCACTGATGCGCATGGATGCACAACGAGCCTCTCGGACACCATTCATAAACTCAATCCAGTGCAAATAATTGATGTTAACAGTCATCGTGAAACCTGCAACCAACAGAATGGATCCATTGAAATTACACTCTCTGAGGGAACACCTCCATACTATTACCTATGGAATAATGCCAGCGGTTCTTTCGGTAGCGAAATTACACAATTAGCCGGTGACTACTATTTCATCACTGTAACAGACCAGTATGGCTGTACTGACACCACTTCAATTGATGTCGGCAGTGTAGATTTTTCTGCTTCAGTTTTAGAAACCACTCCTTCCTATTGTGATCAAGACAATGGATCTGTTACGCTATCATTGACAGGAGATGTGGAAAATCCCCACATTGATTGGGGGCCTATTTTGCACCATGATGAATTGTACGCTGATCATCTTCCCGGTGGAATTTACACCGTATCTGTGGAAGATTATGGTTGTGTGGATACAGTTACATTTGAGATTGAAGAGATTCCGAATCCTATTGCTTGTTTTGATTTCAGTCCTGATGGAATGCTTACGACTGAACAGCTCGTTTCCTTTTACAACTGTTCTTCCAACGGAGAAAATTATGAGTGGAATTTTGGAGATGGTCACAATTCCACTATGATTAATCCCCAACATCAATACTTTAATGCGGGTAACTATAATGTAACCCTCTTTACATCCAATCAGTATGACTGTATAGATTCCACAAGTACACTCATTGTTGTTATTGATAAGGTTATGGTATATCTTCCTAACTCTTTTACGCCCAATCAAGATGGAGTTAATGACGTTTTTATTCCTATTTTCTCCTCTGTCAGTGAAATAGGATATCAATTCACTGTTTTTAATCGCTGGGGTGAAGTAATTTTTCAAACCACCAATCCATCAAAAGGATGGGATGGCACTCATCAGAATAAAACAGTCCCTGCCGGAATATATAGTTATTTACTTTTGTTCCAAAATGAAAATGGAAAAGAATTCAAGCGTTCTGGCTCAATACGCTTGATTAGATAACTTAAAAATGTATAACCGCTCCATTTTGAGTTAAAAGTAATTATTTCTGACATTTCAGCCACTTAAAGAACACTCAATAAATCGTTAAATGTTTATCGGACGATGGTTATTTGTCATCATGAATGTAACAAAATCTTAATATAAGAGTATAATATACAGAATATTAAGGTCATAAAAAACTAAATTTTTAACTTTTGAACACTTGAAGTGATTTTATCCACTAATTCGATGAGGCAACTTATACTTTTTCTATTTCTATTTTTTAACTTCTCATTCATTCATGGGCAGGATATAACTATTGGAAGTGGAAACAACACCAGCACATCAATTCCCAGTGTTTTAAGTCAAAATTACAGCTACTCACAGCAGATTTATACGGCAGCTGAAGTAGATAGTGCTGCTCCCATTTGTGGTATTTCCTTTTTTAAAACCTCAAGTGGTACAATCTATCGTTATGTTACTATCTATTTAGGTCATACTGAACAATCACAGTTTAGTTCTGATAACAGCTGGATTCCAACCGATGAATTAACACTTGTTTTCTCCGGAATGGTTAAGTTTCTTCCCAATACGTGGAGCTATATTAGTTTTGATACCCCATTCCAATATGATGGGAACAGTAATCTTGTAATCGCCTTTGATGATAACACTCAAATTAAGGAGGAAACTCAAACTTTCAGGGTTTTCAGTACATCAAACAACAGTTCTATCTATACTAGTTCTAACACAAACAATCCTAATCCTACCTCTCCCCCGGTGGGAACACGTCTTAATGTACGCAATCAAATAAAAATCCATAAATGTGCTCCCACACCCATGTCTAATACTCCTATTACTACCTGTAATTTGTTATATTCAGATCCGGGGGGAATGGATGACTATAGCCCCTATCAAACTTTCACACAAGTGATTACCAGCAGCACTACGAACAACCGTTTAGAAGTACGCTTTTTAGATTTTAATTTGGAAGATGGGGACACCCTCTGGATTTACAACGGAAACAGCATTAATGCTCCACTTATTGGAGTCTTTGGGATCTATGTTGACCCCTTTACTTTTACTTCATCAGGAAGTTCACTGACCTTCAGATTTAAAAGCGATAACAACATTGAATCCGCAGGATGGTTAGCCCAAATTCAATGTCGGAGTTGTACTCCGATTGCGACTACCACCGGATCACCTTGTCAACCTGATCCCAACAGTAGCACCGGCTATGCAGCCAAGCCTTTCTGTACTGATGAGAATCCATATGGAATCACTTATCCATCCGGAACATCAGGTAATACAACTGCTTATATTACTGCTCCCGGTTGTCTGGGATCAACACCGGCACCGGCATGGTACTTCATGCGAATCAATGAGCCCGGTGATCTATTGATTTTTATTTCCCAGACCTCAGCTTCCGGTTACGGATTAGATGTCGATTTTGCCTGTTGGGGTCCCTTTTATGCTGATAATCAAAATGATTTTATGCAACGTTGGTGTTGTGGGGAGTACATATTTTATGATGGATATATCCCAAGTCATAGACCCCTAAATGGAAATCACACTAATAGTATGGGCGGCTATCCGGTTTCTAACCTTATTGACTGTTCATACCATTGGGAATCAACAGAATGGGCTTTTATTCCCAATGCTCAAGAGGGACAATACTACATTTTACTCATTACCAATTATAGTAGATCACCGGGAGTGATCTCTTTCAATACTGTTCCCCAATACACCACGGGTAGTACCGATTGTTCCTTATTAGCTTCTATTAACAGTAGTGGAGATATTTGTGAAGGGGAATCCATCCACCTTAACAGCAATAATAATCAGCCCAATATCACCCACTCCTGGAATGGTCCTAACGGATTTACATCTTCTTATTCCAACCCGATCATACCTAATGCTACTTCGGCAAACTCGGGAACCTATTATCTGACTGTTACCAACCAAGTAGGAAACTCATCTACTGACTCCACCCAGGTTATGGTGCATCCCATTCCATCCGTTACGTTAAGCAGTAGCGCTCTGAGCATTTGTTCAGGCGAATCGGTGACACTCACTGCCGATGGAGCCAACAACTATAGTTGGAGTCACGATTTAGGACCTGGGAGCCAGCACAGTATCTTTCCCCCCAATAATTCTAATTACATAGTAATCGGAAATAGTAATGGATGTGTAGATACAGCACAAATCACTATCACAGTAAATCCTTTACCACAAGTCCAAATCCAGGAACCTATGGGCGAAATATGTCCTAATATCGGCTCTATTTCCATTAATAGTACCTCTTCAGGAGGGACTCCGGAATATCACTATTCATGGTCCGGCGCTGGCATTATGAACCAAAGCAACAGCAGCATTCAATTTAATCCCAATATCACGGAGTGTAATGGAGAATACCCTATTCTAGTAGAAATTACTGATCAAAATTTTTGTAAAGGACGAGATTCAATCTCCATCAACGTTTCTGATTTAATTAGCCCTCAGTTTTCAACACTTCCCTTACCATTTCAATATGCAACAGGAACTTTTCCCAACTATACCATGCCCGATCTTACCGATTTAGTCCGTAATAATAGCAGCGATAATTGTTGGAACACAAACCAATTAATCATCTCACAAAGCATTGCAGCGGGAACCATTCTCAATGGGAACAACTATGCGCAGGTCACTGTAACGGACCCTTGTGGAAACAGTTGTACCGCAATAATCCGCATTATTATTCCATTCCATATTCAAATGACCGATTCAAATCATGTCAGTTGTTTTGGTGGCAATGATGGAAGTGCAACAGTGAGTGGTTATGGGGGAATTCCACCCTATCAATACCAGTGGAGCAATTCTACCTCGCCGGGAGGTTCTGTCAATTCATTTCTGCAAGCAGGCACATATCAAGTAACCGTAACAGACTCATTAGGTGTATCATTGAGTTGTTGTATCACTATTACACAACCGAATCTATTATCTGTGAATTATATTGTAACTGACACATACTGTGAACAAAATAATGGAAGGTTCGAAGTAAATGCCTCCGGTGGGATCCCCCCCTATCAGTACAACTGGTCACAAGGAGAAAACGATGCTCAAGCATTAAATTTGGGAGAAGGAATCTACTCATGTACGATCACGGATGCGCATGGATGCACAGCAAGTCTTCATGATACCATTCATAAACTTAATCCGATGCATATAACTGAGGTTATCGTTCATCGTGAAACCTGCAACCAACAAAATGGATCAATTGAGATAACATTTGCAGAAGGAACTCCTCCATACGAATACCTATGGAACAATGCTGATGGTTCTTCCGGTAATGAGATCACCCAATTAGCCGGTGATTACTATTTCATCACTGTAACAGACCAGCATGGTTGTACCGACACCACCTCAGTAGAAGTCGGCAGTGTAAATTTTTCCACTTCAATTTTAGAAACCACTCCATCCTACTGTGAGCGAAACGATGGCACTGTTACGTTATCGTTGACGGGAGATATTGAGAATCCTTATATTGATTGGGGTCCTATTTTGCACCATAATGAGTTGTATGCCTATCACCTTTCAGGTGGAACTTATACAGTATATGTTGAAGATTACGGTTGTATTGATACAGTTTCATTTGAAATTGAAGAATATCTCAACCCCATTGCCTGTTTCAATTTCGATCCTGAAGGCGAGATTAGGATCAACCAAACAATCTATTTTTACAACTGTTCTACTCAAGGAGATGCTTATGAGTGGAATTTTGGGGATGGGTACAATGCTATCGGTTTTAATGCCCAACATCAATACCAAAGTTTAGGTAGTTATAGAGTAACCCTTTTAACCTCCAATCAATATGGCTGTATTGATTCCACAAGTGTACATATTGTTGTCTTTGATGAAGTTACGGTATATATTCCTAACTCCTTCACTCCTAATCAGGATGGAGTTAATGACCTTTTCATTCCTATTTTCTCCTCCGTAAGTGAAACAGGATATCAGTTGAGCATTTTTAATCGCTGGGGTGAGGTTATTTTTCAAACTACCAATCCTTCAAATGGATGGGATGGGACCCATTATAATAAAGAAGTGCCTACCGGAACATATAGTTTCCTACTTTTCTTCCAAAATAAAAATGGAAAACAATTCAAGCGTTCCGGATCTATAAACTTGATCAGATAAACCTGAGAAGCATATCAAAATTCTATTTTGAATTAGAAACAACCACTTCTAATATTTTAGCCATTTAAACAACTCACGATACGTTACTTTTTTTCCATACATCAGGACACCTACTCGATAAATCTTAGCTGCAAACCAAACGCAGAGGATAAAGAAAGCCACTGCAATAGCCATTGAAGCGAAAAGTTGACCAGCCGGTACTCCGGAAGGCAAACGAATCATCATAGCAATTGGTGAGGTCAATGGAATCATAGAAAACCAGAATGCAATCGATCCATTGGGATCCTCAGTAATGGGCACTATAAGTACCATTGCAAGAATAAGCGGAATGGTCACCGGCAGCGTAAACTGTTGCGAATCTGCCTCATTATCAACTGCAGAACCTACTGCAGCAAAGAGTGCTGCATAAATCAGGTATCCGATCAAAAAATAGAATAGAAAACAAAGTAAAAGTACAGTAAAAGAAATATTGAAATAGTTATCAATCTTCGTAAAAATAGAGGTTTGTACTGTTGCTGCACTATTCATATCTACCATAGGTATTTGCGTTTCACCAGGTAAAGTAGCCGCTTGTTCTGCCACCTCAGGAGTTACTTCAAAAAGTGAAGGAGCAGAAAGCTGAACACCGTATATAATCGCAAATGTCAGAACAACCCATATCAAAAACTGTGTTAACCCAACCATGGCAATGCCTATAATTTTTCCCATCATTAATTGAATCGGTTTAACCGAAGAAATCAACACTTCTACAATCCGATTTGTCTTTTCCTCCAACACCCCTCTCAAAACTTGAGAAGCAAAGAGGAATATAAAAAAATAGATTGCCATACCACTAAATATACCCACTACACGTACCAAATCGGTATTGCTCTCCTTCTCATTACCGGAAGCATCAATTTTAATATTGGAAACCGAACTTTTAGTCAGGCTCTTCATCTTTTCATAATTCACCGGATCAATTTGGAAACTATCAATCAATACTCTATCAAAGAGTAATTTATCTATCTGACTCTCAATCAAAGAGCTAAAATTCATTGACGGTTCTTCTTTATAGAAAAGATTGGTTTTAATCGACTGAGTTCCTTCTAAAATATGTAAAACAGCATCATATCCACTGTCAAATGACTCTGACTTAATCAGTTCCACATCTCCGCTACGATACACAAACTTTGTTTTATCCGTATCAGTGAATTTATTAATAAAAAAATCATTATCATCCACCACGACTACTTTCATCACCTTTTGTGTCTGTTGAGCTACAATCACGGGCACCACAAAAAGGGCAGCCATTAGAATTGGCCCAATTATCGTCATAACAATAAAGCTTTTCTTTTTTACCCGTGTAAGATATTCACGTGCAATAATCAGTTTAATCTTATTCATTACTTTGTAGCGTTAACCTGTTTAATAAAAATAGAATTCATAGAAGGCAATATCTCTTTAAATGATACAATAGTTCCAAGAGGGATCAGGGAGTTCAATAGCGTATTACCGGATACTCCCTCATTCAATTGAAATATAAGCATTAAGCCCGATGGTGAAAGATGACTCTCCTTCAATGTAAAAAGTTCATTATCTTGTAATTGTGGAAGTAACTCCTCTCCTGCATCAATGGTAACCTCAAAAAGGTGCTCCTTAAATTGTTGTTTTATATCGTGAAGATTACCCTCCAGCACCTTTTTGGCCTTGTTGATTAGAACTATATCATCACAAATCTCCTCTACTGACTCCATATTGTGTGTTGAAAGAATAATGGTTGTTCCCTCCTCCTTGAGTCGTAAAATCTCCGTTTTAATTATATTTGTATTAATCGGGTCAAAGCCGCTAAAAGGTTCATCAAGAATTAAAAAATCAGGTTGATGAACAATAGTAGTAATGAATTGGACTTTCTGCTGCATTCCTTTGGACAGCTCCTCTACTTTTTTATCCCACCACCCTTCAATCTCAAATTTTCTAAACCAGTATACCAGGCGTTCCAAAGCAGTCTGTTTACTTATTCCTTTTAATTGAGCAAGATATAGAGCTTGCTCTCCAACTTTCATCTTTTTATAGAGTCCTCGTTCTTCCGGGAGATATCCAATCCGTTCCACATCCTCTTTTTGGATGGGGCGTCCATCAAAAAGAATTGTTCCATCATCCGGAGCAGTGATCTGATTGATCATGCGAATGAGTGTTGTTTTTCCTGCGCCATTGGGGCCTAGAAGTCCAAAAATAGTTCCTCTTGCTACCGAAAAAGAAACATCATCAATAGCTAAGTGGTGAGCATAACGCTTTGTAACAGCTTGAACCTCTATTATTTGATTTATCTTATTAGTAATTTCTTGGGTTCGATCCATTTCTCTTTCTATATTTTTTCTTTCTTTGTCGTCCTGTAGTAGAAGCATGTCCTCTTGAGCCGTAATTAGCTGTCTTCATTAAATTATGTGTACTTTCCAACACAGTATCGGAAGGAAGATTAATTTTTCCTTCTGAGAGTTCTCTTAAATGTTCGATCAATACATGATCTTTCACAGAGGACTTATTTTGCAATATATAGCTCTTTTTAAGGTAATTAGCCAGTTCGATAGCCCACCGATTTCGATAGGTTTCCGGATATGAAGCCACCAACTTAACTACATTTTCAATGTTTCTACCGTAAGTGCGAAACATTATTTTATCTCTATTGTATTGATGTTTCACTATTTTTCTCTCCGGATTACGTAACGGTGGCTCAACAACCGGTGTACTCAATTCCAACTTATAATCGGACATAATATACATGTGATCCCACAACTTATGCCAGTAATCAACCGAGCGACTCCGTCTTCGATCTAAATAATCCTGTTGATGTTTTTGATCCGGATAGAGTTGTGACATAATTTTAATCACACCTTTGGCCGCTTTAGTACGTTCTTCAATATCTTCAATAGCAACTACGCTTTCAATCAACTTTTGAATATTTCTACCATATTCACGGATAATCAACGGGTCTCGTTCAGTGTTATATTCCATTTTAGATTTATTTTTAGTTTATTTTAATTGAGTTAATGTAGAGGGGATCCTTCTCCATGACCACTTTTTAGTTACCACACCCTTTTCGATCAGAATCAAGCCGGGATTGGAACGAATTGCATCACGAGTCATAAAAGGACCCTTAACCGGATCTATCAGATTCTGATAGATCGGAAATGTGAGTTGATATTGAGAAATAAAGGAGACTATCTTGTCATGACTATCATTAGTAACAGCAACAAAAGGAATTCCCGCTTCTTGACAAGCCGCAACCAAAGAATGTAAAGATTTACCTTTCATTGCTTTGGATTTAGCATCATCCAAATTATGAACAAAAAGGATGAATAGTCGCTCTTGATCCGGATTAATATAGTTAGGTGCATGATCTCTTCCCATACTATCCAACATGTTAAAGCCGTTTATTTCAGCTTCAATTGCAGGAGCCACAACCGAATCGATACGATCAATATACTCATATTCATCGTAAAAATTGAGTTTCTCATCCAAAATAGTACCCATCTGCTCCTCTGTCAGCATAATCTGATCAGTGGAGTCAGTATTATTTTGATAAATAAAGAGCATCTCTTTTTTAGCCGGCATATCAATGAAAGTGTTGACTACCTGATCCCCTACCCTCCAATTGGAAAAATCTACAGGAGGAAGGAACACCAAAGAATAGATCTGCACAGCTACGACTATCGCCAATCCCACAAAAGTTAAAAGAAGTTTTCCCAAAGCGGTGGCTTTCAATTCAGGTATTTTTTTATAATTAAGATAAATAATTATCGTAGGGATAATAATCACCACATTTTTTAGGAAGGTTTCCAAATTACTCATGGATATTGCCTGTCCAAAACAGCCACAATCTTTTACAACCCCAAAATTATACCCATAATTCACTTCTAAATGTTCTGCTACTGCAAGCCAAAGGGTCAAGAAGAAGAAGAAAACCATAAAGAGTAAATAACCCAAGGCAGTCCATCTCACCTGAATTCTGAAAAGCAGCATAAAACCCAAAAGAAATTCTGCGATTACAGGAATAAAACCTATATAAAATGATGCCTGATGCAAAAAGGTAATTCCGAAAGAGTTAAAATACTCATCCATCTTGATCCCCCAATCAATTGGGTCGATCGCTTTAGTCATTCCAGAAAATAAAAATAGTAGCGCTAAAGCGATTCTTAATACCATAATCCATATCGGTTCCCGATTTTTATTTCTCATATTCATTTTTTTATAAAGTTAATTTAATCATAGCAAAAACTGCATAGTTAATCATATCATAATAGTTAGCAGCAATTCCTTCTGAAACTAAGGTTTTTCCTTCATTGTCCTCAATCTGTTTGACTCTCAATAATTTCATGAGAATAATATCCGTCAAGGAACTTACTCTCATCTGCCGCCATGCTTCATCATAATCATGATTTTTATTCAACATCAAAGATTGTGCCTCCTGAATATAGAAGTCATAGAGTGATAAGATATGCTCTGCAGTTTCATCCTGTTCAGGGGCATTGAGTACTCCCTTTTCCAGCTGAATCAGTGCCATCACACAATAGTTAATAATGCCAATCCATTCGGGAATCACTCCCTCTTCTACCTTAGCGACCCCTTTTTCCTCAATAGAGCGAATTCGTTGTGCTTTGATAAAGATTTGATCTGTAAGTGATGAAGTACGTAAAACACGCCATGCAGTCCCATAATCTTTTGCTTTCTTTTCAAAAAGCTCCCGACAGCGAGTTACTACTTGATTATACTCTTCTATTGTTTGATTCATATTTCACTAATACTATTCAATACCTATTTTTTAATCACCTTTTGTACTCTTTGAGTTTGATCCACTCCCTTAATTGTTAAGAAGTACGTTCCTGTGGCTAATCTGGAAATATCGATTGTAGCTTCTTGAACTCCGCTAAAATCTGTCATAAAAATAGTTTTCCCAGTCATATCTGTACACTGAATTGTTTCTATCTGTTTTTCCGACTCAACAAACAAAAGATCTTGTGCAGGAATAGGATATACTTTACAATTCATGTCATAATTTTGACAAATTCCCACTGAAATTTCTTCAAAAGAGACTGATATGGGATACTCTATCTCAATCTGATCATAACTAACCTTAAGTACAAAATCAACCGGTACAAGAAACACTCCCCGGGCATTGGATCGAATTGTAAAGTTCAGATTAGCTATCGCTTGTGAAACCTGATTCGGTAGTTGTTGAAATCCCCCTTGAACAATCTCCACATCAGGATGTTCAGTAATCAAACGTACTTGAGGAATATGTGCTGTATATGGAGAAACATTTTTAAGCTGTACACTTAATTGTGCAGAAACACCCAATGGAATTTTATCGACAGAAACACCACCAATACTCAAATCATAAGAGATCATCTCCAGGATTGGAAGATCCTCTTCTACCGGAGTTCCTGCAGATGGGAATACAATATTATCAATCCAAACACAGTCAGAACCACTACTCACAGAAACATCTTTTTTGTACTCAAATCTATATATATGCGTACCCGCTGTTACAGGAAAAGATGAGAGTTGATAACTACTATTTCCTGAAACTGTTTCCTTTGCCTCTCCATCAATATAAAAAGTAAACTTATCATAATTTGCTTCTGAAGAGACTCTGCGAAAATAACTGATATTACCATCTGCATGAGCTTGCATTGTAATTTGAAGGATTGATGATGCATTATGAGACAAACCGGTTTTGGATTTTGCTGAATAGGTTCCGGCGTACACATTGGAGGTTACTATTTCCCAAGGATTATAAGTGTTGACCCAAGGAAATTTTGAAAAATTGCCGGTTTCGAAGTCTTCACTCACTCTACCAATGGGCAAGTAGATAGTCTGATTCACCTCATAATCTCCTTTATAAAACTTAAAATGAAGAGGTATTAAATCACCTGTTTCCAAATTATCTCCCAAAGTAACATTAAAAGTGATTATCACAGTTTGATCCGAAGTGATCGATTCAATCTCTTGCACATCACCCTCCACCACAGCATGTGATGTGAAAGAAATGAGATTTGATCTCAAACCAAACAGAGTACCCATTCCCTCATTTTTTACTCTAACTTTAACATTCACTTGCTCTCCCGCATCAAATAGCTGATCGCCATTGCCATTTAACTCAGTAAACTGCACAGATTGATACACTAAATCAGGTGATAAAAGCTGTAATACAACCTTTTTTAAACTATTATTATCAGCAGAATACACATTTACATAAAGTTCTGCAATTGTTCTATTAGGAAAGTAATTAGCTACCTGAAAAGAGAGTATTTCAGAGAGATCTATTTCTCCCCCTTGATTCAAATTTCCAACATAAACAGAATCAGTTAACACATTAATATAAGGTGAATTTGTAGATAAAGTCGCATATACACCGGTTGCATCGGCAACACCCAAGTTAGAAACCACAAGGTTGAGTCCCATCACTGAATTGATATAAGGTTGGTGACCGGGCATTAAAGCGGCAGTAGAAGCTACAACATAAGCACCTGAAGGCACAATCACGTTGATGGTCTCGAAATATTGCTGATAATGCTGTCCCCATGCTGCCAACTCATACTCTCCGGGTTCTGTCAATGGATCAAACGTCAAAGTTACTGCACCTGTTGCATCTGCAAAATTGGCTCCAATCAATACACCCTCTTTCACTAGCGCCACATAAGCGTGAGGTGCTGCTGTCAAACTCATACTATTCATTCCCACAGTCAGTACTGCCGGAGCTGTTACATTCATCTCATCAGGCTGGGTAAGATAAGAGATCACCGATGGATCTCCAAACAGATGGTACACTTCCCAATAGTACTTTTTAAGAGAAGAAGTTGAAGATTGTACTGCCAGGTTTCCCGCTTGACAAATCGCCATGTTAGAAACCATCCATTCACTATGAGCCTCATTATGAGTATGGAAAAGACGGTCATAGGCACCCAAATTATTCGATTGATAAGTAGGATTTGCTGTAACGGAAGATCTTAATCCTACAGCCCAATAAAAATCCTCATTCCAATAGGTGTTGTTGGATGCTCCAATATAGGCCATAGCACCTTTTTTATTGGCTCTCAATAATGCTTCTCCGAAGCAAACTGAATTATCAAACATACCCGACTGACAACAATTACCAATCATTAATCCATACTTATTCTCATTATTCATACTTGACACATGCTGAGTCTCAAAAGCTGGATCAGCCCAACCGGCAGAACTACAATGTGCCGTATAGTTTGCATAGCCCACTCCATTCCCAATCTGCTGACGAATCAGTGCTGCTTGTGAAGAACAAGGGTGGAGGTGTATGTTAATATTAGAATAACCATATCCTGTATTAACATAGTTACTAGACAAATAGTTCACTTGTCCGTTAGCATGAGTTTGAGACCAATAGCTGTCATAACCGGCAACCAAAACCGCATCATCTAAATAGGCTGGATTCGGCATGGTGTACATTTCGTACATCAAAGTCTTCTCTATCTGAGGTGCCAGTTCACTAGCATTTGTGGCAGAAAAACGACCATAATAGGCATCAGGAAGATGATCTCCTGTTGTAAAAGTGACATAGTAGAGGTCTGTTACATGACTACCTTCTGTACCTGAAAATGTAGGGACCTGTGCCACATCACCCACAAAAAGAACAAAGGTAGGAGCAGGATTGACATCAGTAGCATTATCGTACTGTGCTTTCAAATAGTTTTTAATGGAAGTAGTTGTTGTACCTACACTGGGATTGTTAGTCAAAGCTAAATCAACAATAAATCCTTTCCGTTTTTTCCACTCAATAAAGGGTGCCAATTGTTCTTCAAACATCGGATGAGAAACGATCACCATTTTTATAGGATTATGGTTCCACTCTGCACGTTGCGGTTCAGTCGGATTCACCAAAAGAGATGTAGGAACACTCATCATAGGAGAATTGTAACGACTCTTCATAGCTGCCGTTGCTTCCGGTCTGGAGTTCACAAAACGAATCTCTACATCTACAGACTGATAGACTTTAAACTGTTCTGTAACAGGATTATAAGATACAGGCGAAAAGGTTAACTCTGCCAGATTCTGATCTCGCATTTGACCTATCGGATTAACCGTCACCAAAGGAGTAGCAGCAAAAAACTGATCCTGTTGATACGTTTGATCATTTTTAATTAAGGCGATAGGACCTTCAAATGATTTTTCATAAGAAGGCTGTGCAGGAAAAACAGGATAACCAATATTCAAAGCCTCAGCATTGTACACAATAAAATCTCCGGGAGTTATAACCAACTCTATATCATCACAAAGAGGAATCTCAATTAATTTTACAAGAGTAGGCAATTCAGGATCCCCAACCTGTACGGATGAGTGAAACTGATCCATCACTAAACGGGAAAAATAACCCGCATCCGTCTTTACTTCAACGCTAGTTAATGTTGTACTTTTCAATTTCAACTCAATCTTTTCGCTATCATTATGCATTAAACGATAAGCTTGTTGTGCTTGCACTCCAACTGACAATGCAATAAGCAGAATCAGTAACATCGATGTTTTGAATTCTATTTTCATTCTATATATTTTTTATTATTATTAAAGATCAATTCAACCCGCGAAGATATAGAAAAAAAACATACATCCTATTTCTCTTTTTATAAAAAAGAAAAAAAGGGGGGATGTCCAGCCTCCTCCCTTTAGTTTTTTCATCGCTCTCAGTCGGAAAGATTAATTGTATTCTATACGTGTTCTTTCTGTATGTATTAATTCGCCACTTTCATTAAAATAATTTTTTTGAATAGTTCCCGGGGAATCACCATCATAAGTGTAATTATATATAATGGAATCAAACGATTCACCATAATAAACAGTTTCTTTCCCTGGATTATTTTTGCTAAATACGTTATAAAAATTGGAGTGATAATAAGTAAATGGGTAAAAATTGTACCAAATATTAGAGTGAGTATCATAATCAGAATAAATGGTAGCATCGTATCCATCACCACTTATTGATGTAAGATTCTCTCCGTCATAAGAAAGATAAAAGACAAAAGTATCCTTACTCTGGTTAGCTAATTTTTCAGCAACTATTTTCATGCCCTTTTCCGATAATAATTTACCCATAAAACTTCTTTCAATCATACTGATTACATTTTTACACACATTGTAACCATAAATTGTAATCGTGGAAATCTTTTTACCTTTATATTGGAATGTAATTTCAGACCTAAGAATATCGTCAGAATCAAAAAAATTAATCTTTTTAAACTGTTTATCAGCATAAATATATTCAGCGTACAATCCATTATCATCTATAATTTTAACTATTTTATTCCCTTCATATATAAACTCCTCTTCCGCCAAAAACTCACCCTTATAATAATAAGTAATAGATGACAACCTTTTACCATTCCACTTCCACTCTTCTACCAAATATTCAGGGTCTGCTCCATATTGTTTATACACTTTAAAGATCTTCTTTTTGGGTTTATAAACACCTGCCTGTTCCTCACATGAGGTAAATAAAATTGCAACTACTACGACAACTAAAATCGCTAATAAAAAAACGATTAACTTTTTCATATTTTTCATTTTAAAATTACAAGACTTCTAAATGAGAAAAGTTAGAGATTGAAGTCCTCTCAAATCTCTTAACTCAAATATTGACACTGCAAATATAATTGTTTTTTCCCAATAAAACAAAAAAAGTTGTACCCCTCGATCCCCCGTACTTATTATATCGCTCTCAATCGAAAGAACTATTCATATTTGATATGAGTTGTTGATTGTGAACTTTCACCCAAATAATCTACATGAGATTGAATTGTTACCGGAAAATCACCATCATAAGTATAAATATGGGTAATGGTATAATGGGTCTCACCATGATCCTTAACAGTTATTTTTCCGGGATTATTTTTACTAAACACCTGACAATCAATATCATCATGAAAGGTAGAAAATGGGAAGAAACGGTACAAAACATTAGAATGGGTATCATAATCTGAATAAATCGTAACATCACTCCCTTCAGTTATTGATGAGAGATTCTCCCCTTCATAAGAAAGATTAAAAACAAGAGATTCCTTAGCAGGGTTAGCTAATTTTTTTGCAACTACGTTCATTCTCTCTTTCGGTAATAATTTACTCATAAAACCTCTTTCAAACATGCTGATTGCACTTTTATCCATATCGTATGGGCTAATTGTAATAACAGAAACTTTTTTTCCGTCATATTTGAATATAACCTCGGCAAAAAGATCACCGGTAGGTTCATAACATTTAATTTTTTCAAATTTCTTACCATCATAAACAAACTCAGCATA
Organism: Bacteroidota bacterium; assembly: GCA_029570835.1. Classification (GTDB taxonomy): domain Bacteria; phylum Bacteroidota; class Bacteroidia; order Bacteroidales; family WCHB1-69; genus UBA5429. The sequence goes on along the minus strand of JAKPTX010000255.1, from coordinate 11,429 downwards.
ATACCCTAAATTATCTACAATTTTAGCCACCTTTTTACCATCATATATAAACTCATCTTTACCTCTATACTCACCTCTTATATAATAACTGACAGAAGTCACTTTGTCACCATTCCATTTCCAAAACATTTGCTCTATATACTCATCCTCCCCCGGTTCTTGCTCATACACAGTGGAAATCTTCTTTTCCGGTTTATAAACACCCGCTTGTTCCTCACATGAGGTAAAAGAAATTGAAACTACTGCAACAGCTACAATAGTTAATAAAAAAACTGTTAACTTTTTCATATCTTCATTTTTTAAATTGATATAACTATTTGTATACGATACGATTTATTGTTGTTGAACTACCTTCTGAAGAAACTGTATTAGACTGGATCGTTACCGGAAAATCATCATCATAAGTATAAACATAAGTAGTAGTAATAGTATTTACTCCTTCCTTAAAAATTGATTTTCCCGGATTATTTTTGCTGAATATGTGAAGATAGAGTTCAACCTGGTAGGTAGAAAACGGATGGAATTTAAACCAGGGATTAGAGCGGGTATCATAATTGGAATAAGTTACAACGTACTCATCCGTGGTTATCGATAAAATATTGTCCCCTTCATAAGCAAGATTAAAAACAATAGTTTCTTTAGTTGGGTTAGCTAATTTTTCAGCAACTATTTTCATCCCTCTTTCCGGCAACAATTTACCCATAAAACCTCTTTCAATCATACCAATTACATTTTTATCCATTTCATAATTATAAACTGTAATCTTGGAAATCTTTTTTTTATCATATTGAAATGTAATCTTAGCTAAAAGATCATCTATAGGAGAATAATATTCAATTCTTTCAAGTTTTTCATCAGCATAAAAATACTCTGAATAGTATCCTAAAAAATCTTTGATTTGAAATATTCTGTCCTCCTTATATACGAATAGATCTTTACCCTCAAGTTCAATGTCATTATAAAAATAGATACAATGGAGTCTATCTTCAGACATTCCCCAATCCCATTCTTCTTTTAAATGCTCTGCCTCTCCGTCCTCTTTTTCATGTATATATAAAATCTTTTTCCTAGGGTTATAAGTATCATCTGATTCCCTACATGAGGTAAAAGAAATTGAAACTACTGCAAAAGCTACAATAGTTAATAAAAAAACAGTTAACTTTTTCACATCTTCATTTTTTTTAATACAAAACTTTAAATTTAAAAAGCTCAGAAACTAAAGTCCGCTCAAATCTATTGGCTCAATATCAACAGTGCAAAGATATATAAATTTTCGTTATAAAAAAAAGAAGGAGGAATATCTTAGCTCCCCCCTTTTTTTTATTATATCATACTAAAAAGAAAAAAACTACTTATATTCTATCCGAGTCGTTGATGCATAACTCTCATCTCCATAAACCGTGTTAGATTGGATCGTTGCTGGATAATCTCCGTTATAAGTGTAAATATAACTGGTAGTAATAGTAAACGCCCCAATGTCATAACTTGATTTTCCGGGGTTATTTTTGCTAAATATGTAATATATCGTATTATTATCATAAGTAGAAAATGGGCAGAAATTGTACAAAACATTAGTGTGAGTATCGTAATTTGAAAAAGTAATAGATTCATCTTCCACTTTAATTGATGCAAGGTTATCCCCTTCATAAGAAAGATTCATAACTACACTTTCTTTAGAGTGGTTACTCATTTTTTTAGCAACTATTTCCATTCCCTCTTTCGATAAAAGTTGACCTATAAAGCCTCTGTTCATCATGCTGATTAGATTTTTATCCATTTCATCATCATAAAAATGAAGTGTAATCTTAGAAATTTTTTTCCCATCATATTGAAATACATACTCAACCATTAGTTCCCTGTTAGGGTCATAAAACTTTATTTTATCAAATTGCTTATCGAGATAAGAAAACTCAGCATAGTATCCGTAATTATCCCTAACTTTCACTACTCTATCCCCGTCATAAGTATACTCATCCATACCCTCAAATTCACCCTCATAATAAAAGGTGATAGAAGCCAATTTATCTCCATCCCATGCCCACTCTTGACTTAAATACTCAGCTTCTCCTAACTCTTTTTGATACAGTTTAGCAATTTTTTTCTTGGGGTTATAAACACCGGCAGGATCCTCACATGAGGTAAACGAAACAGATACTATCACAATAACCAGGATAGTTGACAAAACAACACTTAATTTTTTCATATTTTCATTGTTTTAGTGATAAGACTTCCTATTTGGAAAGTTAAGAGATTGAAGTCTTCCGGGATCTCATAACTAAACAATAACGTTACAGATATATAATTTATTTCTTTAAGATAAAAAATAAAAAAAGGGGGGATGCCCAGCCTCCTCCCTTTAGTTTTTTCATCGCTCTCAGTCGGAAAGATTACTGATACTCGATACGAGTTGTGGATGTAGATTCGTAATCAAAATCATCATCCTCATCGTCATGGCTCAGGTTAGATTTAATAATTACCGGAAAATCACCATCATAAGTATAAATATAGGTTATAACATCAGTGTCTGATCCATACTTGTAAACTATTTTCCGAGGATTATTTTTGCTAAATCCATATGCTTCATATACTGATTTATAAAGACGTAATTTAAAGAAATTGAACCAAATATTAGAGTGATTATCATAATCTGAAAAGTGAATAGACTCATCATTCATACTTACTGAAGAAAGATTGTCCCCTTTATAAGAAAAATTCATTACAAGGGATTCTTTAGATTGATTGGCTAATTTTTTAGAAACTATTTTCATTCCCTCTTTAGATAACAGTTTACCCATAAAGCCTCTTTCAAGCATGTATATTACATCTTTATCTATATTATCTTCATACCTATTAAATGTGACTGAAGAAACCTTTTTCCCATCATATTGATATACAGTTTCAAGTAAAGGAACACCTTCAGGATTATAGAATATAATCTTGTCAAATTTCTTTTTATTATAGAAATACTCGGAATAGGATCCGGAACTAGATTGAATTTTAATCAATCTCTCTCCTTCATATATGTACTCTTCTTTAACTTCTTGTTCTCCACCCCAGTAATAATAACTAATAGAAACCAACTTATCTCTATCCCACTTCCACTCTTCAGCTAACATATCTACTGTTTCTCTTCCTTCACCAGTGATTATCAGCCATTGTTCATATATTTTTGAAATCTTTTTCTTGGGATTATAAACACCCGGATCCTCCCCACATGAGGTAAACCAAATCGAAACTACTGCAATAGCTACTATAGTTAGTAAAAGAAGGGTTAACTTTTTCATCTGTTTCATTTTAAATCCGCTAGATTATTGATATTCTATACGGATTGTATAAGTATATGAATAATCAAAATCATCATCCTCGTCGTCATAACTTACATCAGCTTTGATAATTACCGGGAAATCACCATCGTAGGTATAAGTATAGTTGGTAACATAGTAAATTCTTGATCCATCCTTAACAAACTGTTTCCCGGGATTATTCTTACTAAATGACGGAATTTCAAAATTTAATTCATAAACCCGTACTGGGAAAAAATTGTACCAAATATTAGAGTATTTATCATAATCTGAAAAGTTGACAGATTCATCATCCAAACTTACTGAAGAAAGATTATCCCTTTCATAAGAAAAATTCATAACGAAAGAGTCCTTAGATTGAGTAGCTATTTTTTTAGAAACTATTTTCACTCCCTCTTTAGATATTAATTTGCCCACAAATCCTCTTTCAACCATGCTCATAATATTTTTATCTATATCATCATCATGTTCTTGAACTGTTATAGTGGAAACCTTCTTCCCGTCATAATGAAATATAAACTCAAGTTCAAGATCACCATCGGGAGCATAGAATTTAATCCTATCGATTTTCTTTTTTAGATAAGAATACTCAGCGTAGTATCCGGAAGTTTCTTTAATTTTAACTAATCTATCCCCATCATAAATGAACTCTTCTTTAGTATCAATTTCACCATCAGACCAATAATAAGTGATTGAAGCCACTTTATCTTTATCCCATTTCCACTCCTCAGATAATCTCTCACTACTTGATGGCCTTTGTCTATAAATTTTAGAAATCTTTTTCTTGGGTTTATAAACACCCGGTTGCTCCCCACATGAAGTAAATGAAATAACAACTAGTGCAGTAGCTAAAATTGTCGATAAAATAATGGTTAACTTTTTCATATTTTTCTTTTTAAAATCGTTTAATTACTTATACTCTATACGTTCCAGGGCTACCATAGTCTCACCCATAATACTAATATCAGTCCGAATAGTTGTAGGAAAATCACCAACATAGGTGTATGTAAGGGTAGCCAGAAAATTTAGTGTTCCTATCTGAAACTCCATTAGCCCGGGATTATTCTTACTCAATGCCTGAGAATTAATAGAAGTTCCGCCGGCAGAGATTGGGTAGAAGTTGAACTGATAATTAGAGTGAGTATCATAATCCGAATAGATAAGAACAACGTTATCAGTAGTTAAAGATGAAAGATTTTCCCCATCATAAGTATAAGTTACAATACTGGGGTCTTCAGGTTGATTAATTAGTTTTTTAGCTACTATTTCCCTACTCCCTTTGGGCAACAATTTTCCGAGAAAACCCCTTTCAATCACATTTTTTACATTTTTCGCCGGACCATAATTATAAATTGTTAACGAAGCAATCTTGTCTCCATCATACTGGAATAGAATTTCCATTGAAAGAACATCGGTACTATCATAACATATAACTTTTTCATATTTCTTATCGGTATAAAAATACTCAGAACGGTATCCATTACTATTTTTTATTTGGTTTATCCTGTTACTTTCGTATATAAAATCCTCTCTGACTACAAATCCATCTTCATCAAAATAGCTGATAGAAGCCACTTTATTACCATTCCATATCCACTCTTCTGATAAATATTCTGCTCCCTCATCCATTTGCATATATATATTAGAAACCTTTTTCCCGGGGTTATAAACGCCTGCTCCCGTATATACCGGAGTATCAGGAACATCAGGTTCCTCCGGGTCACCACATGAAGTAAATGAAAGTGAAACTACTGCAATAACTAAAATCGTTAGTAAAAAACCGGTTAACTTTTTCATATTTTGCATTTTTAAATTACAAGACTTCCAAATTGGCAGGGTTAGGAGATTGAAGTCTGATAAGATCCCATAACTTAACAACAACGTTGCAAATATACAATTTATTTCATTAGGATAATTAATTTAAAAAGGAGGAATGAGCAAGTTCCCTTTTTCTATTATACTATCACCATCAATCGAAATGATTATAGATATACTATTCGAGTAGTTGATGAATGTTGAATTTCTCCGTAAAGTGCGTTCATATGGATAGTTACCGGATAGTTTCCATCATAAGTATAGGTAAAGGTAAGATTAGCAACATACGTATCAACAGTCATAATTACTTTCCCGGGATTATTTTTACTATATATTTCTGTATCAATAGTTTCATGACAGGCTGAGAATGGGTGGGCATTATACCAGGGACTATTGTAATTATCAAAATCTGAATATGTGATTACAGATCCATAATTAGCAGTAATAGATGCAATATTATCCCCATTATAAGTATAAGTAAAAATATAAGTTCCCGCAAGTTTGTTTTTCACATTTTGAGTAACCATTTTTGCAACCTCCTCAGGGAATAGTTTACCCATCAAGCCTCTGTTAATCATGCTGGTGACCTTTTTATCATCAACAAACTTTTGAAATATAATCTTGGAAACCTTATTCCCGCTATATTCAAATGTTATTTCCACTACAAGAACATCGTTGATATCATAATACTTAATTTTGTCATATTGTTTATTATGATATGTTAACATAGCATAATGACTATTATTTGATCCAATCATATACAATCTATCTCCATCATAGTAATAGTCATCTCGACCATCAAATTCACCCTCGTCATAATAGTCTATTGAAACCAGTTTATTCTCTTGCCATGTCCACTCTTCAAGTAAATACTCGACATCAAACTCGTCTTGTTCATACACCTTGGAAATCTTTTTCCCCGGTTTATAAATGCCTGCCCCCGAATCTTCCGGAACTTCGGGAATTATCGGCTCTTCCGGTTCTTCCGGCTCCACACATGAAGTGAATGAAATCGAAACAACTGCAATAACTAAAATAGTTGATAAAAAAACAGCTAATTTTTTCATGGTAATCATTTTTTAATTACAAGACTTCGAAATTGGCAAAGTTAGGAGACTGAAGTCCGCTAAAATCCCTTAACCGAATATTGACACTACAAATATAGCTTTTTTTTTTGAATAAAACAAATAAAAAAGGGGGGTCTCCAGACTCCCCTTTTTACTTGTGATTTCACTCTCAATCTGCAGCATTACTGATATACTATACGTGTTGTTAATACATAATTAAAATTCCCATGTACAGTATTAGATTGAATAGTAACAGGAAAGTTGCCATCATAAGTGTAAGTGTAAGTAGTAATACTAGTATTCGACTCAACGTTGTAGGTTGATTTCCCGGGATTATTTTTACTCAGTGAACGAAATTCAAAGTTTTCCTCATAGGCAGAGAAGGGGTGAAATTTATACCAAATATTAGAATAAGAGTCGTAATCTGAAAAAGCGATAGATTCAACTCCCATTGTAATTAACGACAGATTCTCCCCCTCATAAGAAAGGGTCAAAACTATATCTTCTTTCGATTGATTACTCAATTTTTTGGCAACCATTTTCATACTCCCATCAGATAGCAGTTTACCCATAAAGCCTCTTTCAATCATGCTAATTACTTTTTTATCCCCATAATAATCCCGAACTGTAATCGTAGAAACATTTTTCCCATCGTATTGAAATATAAATTCAAGTAAAAGAATATTGGTAGGACCATAATACTTAATCTTATCAAATTGCTTATTAAGATAGGAATACTCAGCATAATATCCCCAATTATCTCTAACCTTAACTACTCTACCACCTTCATACAAGTACTCATCTACACCTTCAATTTCACTCTCAAAATCATAATAATTAATAGAAGCCACTTCATTCCCATTCCATGTCCACTCTTGAATTAAACGTTCCGGTTCCCCTTCTTCTTGTTCATACACTTTGGAAATCTTTTTCCCCGGTTTATAAACGCCTTCTCCAGGATCTACCGGAACTACCGGCTTCTCTAACTCCTCCGGATCCCCACATGAGGTGAATGATATAGAAACAACTGCAATAACTAAAATAGTTAATAAAAAAACAGCTAATTTTTTCATGGTAATCATTTTTTTATTACAAGACTTCGAAATTGGCAAAGTTAGGAGACTGAAGTCCGCTAAAATCCCTTAACTCAATATCAAGAGCGTAAAAGCAGGTGCATTTTCACCTCCTTTATAATAAAACTAATAGACAAAACTATTGATATTCTATACGATATCCTGTAGTAATAGTTTGACCGAATCCAACTTCAACTCTTTCAATAGTGACCGGATAATTATTTTCATAGGTGTATGTATAGGTAGTAGTATAAGAATCTGCAGTGTTTGAATAGGTAGTCGTTGATTTCCCAAGATTATTTTTGCTAAATACTTGAGGAAAAAATAGATTCAAAGAAGTGGAAAATAAGCACATATTGAACGAGGGATTGGAATGATTATCATAATTTGAATAAATGAAAATACCATCATCTTCACCATTCCGTTCAACAGACAACAATGAAAGATTCTCTCCTTCATGAGTAAGATTCAAGACTACAGTATCATCCCCTTTGATTTGACTAGCTAGTTTATCGGCAACTATTTTCATTCCCCGGTCTCCCAATAACTGACCCAAAAAACCTCTTTCAATCATGTTGTTCATTTTATCGAACTGATCGTGTATATTAAGTGTAATCGTGGAGACCTTTTCTCCATCATATTCATAAGTAATTTCAGCTTCAAGAACCCCGTCGGGGGTATAATACTTAGTCTTTATTAAACGTTTAGCAAAATATTCATACTCAGCATACTGTCCATGATCATCTTTGGTTTTAACCAATCTTTCACCTTCATAAATAAACTCATCTTTATATATTACCACACCTTGATAATAATAACTAATGGAAGCTACTTTATTCCCTTCCCATTCTAATGTTGCATATAATTGCTCCGGTTGTCCTGACTCTTTCCAATATAATTTGGAGACCTTTTTATTATGCATATAAACACCTGTTTCCTGCTCCTCACATGAGATAAATGAGATAGAAACAATGATAATAGCTAAAATAGCTAATAAAAAACCGGTTAACTTTTTCATATTTTTGATTTTATCAACTTGATTAATTATATACTATACGAGTTTTCGTTACTGAGCTATAACCCCCATAAGTCTTAGTGGCTTGAATAGTTGCCGGAAAATTATCAGTATAGGTATAAGTAAAGACTGTAGTAACGGTAGATGTTCCAACCTGAATAGTCGTTTTCCCCGGATTATTTTTGCTAAATCTATCATGATAAAGGGTGCCATTATAAGGCATAAACGGGAAAAATGTGTATAACATATTAGCGTGAGTATCATAATTTGAATAAGTCGTAACATAATTTCCTATACCTACCTCTGAAACGTTGTCTCCTTCATAAGTAAAAGAAACAGTTGTTGTTTCTTTAGTTGAGTTAGCCAATTTTTCAGCAACTACTTTCATTTCGTCTGCCGACAATAATTTACCCATAAAACCTCTTTCAATCAAGTTTATTACATTTTTTTCTATATTGTAATTGTTTATTGTGACCATAATAATCTTTTTCCCTTCATATTTGAACTGGAGGTCAGCTACAAGAACACCTGAGTTACTATAATACTCTATCTTGTCATATTTTGTATTATCATAAATATACTTCGCAAAGTATCCCTGGTCATCATAAATTTTAGCTAACCTGTTATTTTCGTACACAAACTCATCGCTAGCTAGAAATTCACCATCATCAAAATAGCTGATCGAAACCAAATTATCTCCATTCCAAACCCAATCTTGAAGTAGATGCTCCGGACCTTCATCCACTTGCACGTACATTCTAGAGACCTTTTTCCCTGGGTTATAAAATCCTGCTGCAATTTCAGGGACTGAAGGCACTTCAGGAACTTCAGGTTCCTCCGGTTCATCATTACATGAGACAAATGTAGTAGATACCACTGCAAAAGCCAAAATAGTTAATAAAAGAACTGCTAACTTTTTCATATTTTCTATTTTTAATTAAAAGACTTCTAATTTGGTAGGTTAGGAGATTGAAGTCTGCTAAGATCTCTTAACTTAATATTAACGTTGCAAATATATAATTTATTCCTTTATAAAAATAAAAAAAAGAAGGGGGTGCCAAAGTTCCCCCTTTAGTAATGCTAACACTCTCAATCGGAATGATTATTGATATACTATACGAGTTTTTAATAAATCCCCTTCAGTATCAGCTTCTATTGTTATTGGAAATTTACCATCATATGTGTACGTAAAAGTAGTAACTTCACCGTAATACTCATTAGTTACTTTTCTGGGATTATTTTTACTATATATGTTAATATAGATATCTTCATAATAAGTAGAAAATGGGAAGAAATTATAGAAAACATTATAGTTATTATCATAATCTTCAAAAATGTAAATAGGTTCATTATCTAGACTTATTAATGACAGATTATCACCCTTATAAGAAAGATCTAGAACTAGAGTAAACTTGTCAGCTTGGTTAGTTAATTTTTCGACAATCATTTTAATACCCTCTTCCGGTAGAAGGTAATCCATCATACTTCTGCTAATCATGCTGATTACGTTTTTATCCCAATCATAATTTCTAAATGTAATCACGGAAACCTTTTTCCCGTCATATTGGAATGTAATCTCAACTGATAGACTATTATTAGGTTTATAGTATTTGATCTTGTCAAATTTTTTATTAAGATAATAAAACTCAGCATAGTATTCCCAATTATCTTCAATTTTAACTATTCTATCCCCTTCATAAGTATACTCATCTTTACCGTCAAATTCACCCCTATAATAATAAGTGATTGAAGCCAGTTTATTTCCATTCCATAACCAATCTTGAACTAAGTACTCATCTCTCCCTTCCTTTTGCTCGTATACCTTAGAAATCTTTTTTTTGGGCTCATAAATACCCGGCTCTTCCCCACATGAGGAAAACGAAACAGCAACTATTGCGATAGCAAAAATAGTTGATAAAAAAACAGTTACTTTCTTCATACTTTTCATTTTTTATTATAAGACTTCCAATTGAACAAAGTTAAGAGATTGAAGTCTACAAAAATCCCATAACTCAATATCAGACCTGCAAATGTACAATTTATTTCTTTATAAAGAATAAAAAAAAGGGGAGACCTCCCCGGACTCCCCCTTTAGTCATTTTATTGCTCTTAATCAACGAAATTAGTTATACACAATACGTGTTGTTGTTTCTATATCAGTACCCATGTGAGTTGATTTTTCCTTGATAGTTACCGGATAATTACCATCATAAGTATAGATATAACTAGTAGTAATGGTAATCTCTCCAAATTTATTAGTTATTTTTCCGGGATTATTTTTACTAAATACCCGAGAATTTACTTCAGCATCATAAGAAGAGAATGGGAAAAAATTATACCAAACATTGGAATAAGTATCATACTCTGAATAGGTAAAAAGAAAACCTGCTGTAGTGAGTGCTGAAATATTTTCACCTTCATAAGATAAAGTCGTAACAATGACTTCTTTAGATTGGTTGTCTAGTTTTTCAGAAACAACTTTCATTCCCTCTTTAGGCAATAATTTTCCCATAAAACCTCTCTCAATCATACCGGTTAAATTTTTATCTACCTCAAATTGGGTGAGTGTAATAACGGAAATCTTATTCCCTTCATATTGAAATTCAACCTTAGCCAAGGGAACACTGCCGGGACCATAGTATTTAATAGTTTTGAACTGTTTATCGTTATATTCATAGTCTGCATAATATCCGTGATCATCTCTAATTTTAACAATTCTATCACCATCATACACAAACTCATCTTTACCATACACTTGACCAGCGAAGAAATAAGAGATAGAAGATACTTTTTTTCCATCCCATTTCCATTCTTGAGTTAAAAACTCTGCACCCCCTAATTCTGTTTCATAAATTTTAGAAATCTGTTTCCCTGGTTTATAAACACCTGCAGGATCCTCACATGATGTAAAAGATGCAGCAACTATCGCAATAGCAAAAATAGTCGATAAAAAAACACTTAATTTTTTCATATTTTTCATTTTAATTTTAATTATAAGACTTCCAATTTAATGAAGTTAAGAGATTGAAGTCTCCTAAGATCCCATAACTTTCGAATTAACGTTGCAAAATTATAAATTATTTTAGAGTTAGACGTTAAAAAAACTAAAAAGTTTAATTTTAAGGCTAATAAACAGCAAATCAAAATAATATATCTT
>JAKPTX010000254.1 GCA_029570835.1 Bacteroidota bacterium | reverse complement strand
CCAACAAAGATTCATATCTGCTCTTACCAGTTTTTAGTCGTTTGATTGCACCTAATATGGAATATGACTCAGCTAAACAAATTATGCAAGATGCGATTATCGATATGGAGTTGGCATTTAATGGTAAAGGCACTTATGTGTTCGATAGAGGATTTGATGATCGTAAGCTGATAGAGTTTTTAAGTAACAATGGGATTCAATTTGTCATTCGTGGCAAGGTGATCGAGCTGTTAAAGAAGGATTTGAAGAAATCAATTTCAACAAAATCGTAAACGAAATGAAGTTCAAGTATGAATTACCTGGGCTCAAAGAAAATGAAATATTTCAATGCGCCACCAGAAGAATCAATGTCAGAACCGATGACCATCCCAGTAAAAAATCAAGGACAGTAGAGGTTAGTTTGGTTGTATCTAATATCTTTAGAAAAGGTTTTCAAAAGAGAAACGACTTTTATCTATTATGTGATTTTGCCAGCCAGGAAATGCCTGATTTGGAGCTGGTTGCGAAAGCAATAGCTATTTATAAGAAGCGTTGGGCAATTGAAGAAGTTCATCGCCAAATGCAGCAAAACATAAAATGGGAAAATATGAGATTGGGTAGCTATCAAGGTCCAAAAAATCTTAATGCTTTAATGGCTTTAGCATTGTTCTTCATCTATATGTCTAAAAAGTATATTGCAAAATTCGCCGCCAAGTTCCCTAAAATAATAAACTACAAAAAAGAAGATTTATCTATACCTAAAGAATTCATATCCTACAGAATAGCTGAAGTTATTATAGTATGCATTAACTTTATTATTCAGTATAAACGGAAACTAAGCTTAGCAGAACTTATCGACCGGCATCAAATGAAAATAAGGCTCCGGTGAAAAAATATGGGAATGCCAACATTTTTGTGCTTGACAAGATATTCTTATTATTATTAATAGTGGTATCAGTAGTTGGAGAATTTATATGTTAAAGAGTGTAATGTGCGATGAAAAAAATTTTTAACTGTTCAAAAACAAGCCCGGAAGTTTATTTGATATGCGCCGTCGTAGGAAGGTAGCTTTTTATGAAAAAGACCTTGACGAATAAGATACTCATGCTAAAATAATCAAAAATGCTAAACAGGGGGCGGTATCACACAATCCGCCCCCATTAACAGAGGAAACTATGAAACGAGTAATCGCTCTTACCATAATACTGATGCCGCTGCTGGTTACTGCGGTTACAAGAAATGTAGCTCTGGATGGGACTCAACAATACACAGTAATCCAAAATGCGATCAATGATGCAGTCAGCGGCGATGTTGTTTTAGTTCATCCTGGTCGATATAGGGAAAACCTCAACCTCTCCAACAAAAGCGGAATTATCTTGGCTTCGCTGGAATATACTACCAATGATACAATTTATATCAGCAATACTGTTATAGACGGAAGCAATAACAATACATCCACTATACTCTGCTTAGATAAAGTAATAAATGTTACTATCAGAGGCCTTTCAGTTACAGGTGGACGGGGGTATGATTATTTCAATGGGGCATCACCATCTCAGATTGCCGGTGGAGGGATTTTAATATACGAAAATAACTTGTTATATTTAATTAACTTAAAAGTATTTGGAAACAAAGCAGCAGCGGGAGGTGGTATCACTATAGGTTCGCCTAATACTGTATATATGTCCAATGTAAATGTCTATAACAATATTGCCCGTTATTTAGGTGGGGGGCTATCCTTTGGTAGTGATCCTAATCAAGGTGCACCCACAATAGTATTCGATCAAACAAATCGCTGTAGTATTTTTAACAACTTTGCCCAGTGGGGGATGGATATTCACTGGCATTATATTCATGGTGGACATCTCGCTGTTTATCTAAAGAAATTCACTGTCCCCAATTGGGAAAAGTACTATGCAGATTATTATGACTCAGAATATCCTCCCTGCCCTTATACGGTTTTTGATATTCAGGAGTCATATCTGCAACCGGTAGACGCTGACTTTTATGTAAGCCCAACAGGTAATGACAACAACAACGGATTGACTCCGGTGACGGCGCTAAAAACACCTTCTAGAGCCATGCAAAGGATTGCATCCAATCCCAATAATCCCAAAACAGTGCATCTTATGGCGGGAGAACATCACAATATATTTGCCGATGAGTATCTCCCGATTGCCATCAAGGACTATACGATTCTACAGGGGGTTTCTCAAAACCAAACCCGATTGTATGCTGAAAATCTGATCCAAGGCACGGGTGCTGTCACAATGGGTATTGAACGGCATTGTATGAAGCTCAGGAATTTATCTATTACTACATCTAATGGTTCAGCAATGTTTTCCTGGGGTATTCATAACTGTCTGGTGGAGGATGTCACGATTGAGAATTCTACTGTAAACAGATGGCTATTCTCATGCGGATATATTACAAGTACCTACACTCTCAGAAACATAACAATGCGGAATAATACTGCTAATTACTTTGATTTCGGTCTGCATTTAACGGGCTCAGTTATTACACTGGATAATATTCTGATGCACGACAATCAAGTACCCAGTTTGCCAACAGAATGGTATCAACGGGCCTGCGGGGGATTTGATATCTA
>JAKPTX010000247.1 GCA_029570835.1 Bacteroidota bacterium | reverse complement strand
AAAAGATACGCAGAAATGAACGAGTGGTAACTTTATCTACGAAAATGATAATTTCCCTAATAATTGGAGCATCTAGATATTTTGGGACAAAAACGTTCCCTACTTGTTCAATAATTTCAAACCCATTGATTTCTAATGAGTCGGAAACAGTTCCTGGTTTAAGCCAATGCGAATAGACCTTTCTGCCTAAAGATTCCTGTTTTAGATTTACTATTAGACCAGCTAATAAATAGTAACTAAATATATTTGTAAAATTTATGACCAATTCACCACCATCAACAAGCACCCGATTAATTTCACTAATTGCTTTATTAATATCTTCAATATGATTGAAAACATTTATTGATAAAACTGCATCAATAGACTTGGAAGGTAGCGGTATCTTATAAACAGATGCATTCAATCCTTTATGGGAATTTCCAACTCTTTGTAAGGTCATTTCAAGCATTGCATCCGAAAGATCCATGAAGATCATATTTGGATTGTTTTTAGCTAAAATTACAGAAAAACGACCGGAACCACAGCCGACTTCTAGCAAATTTTGATTTTCCCAAGTAGACGTAAGCCTTTTTACAACTTCAATTTGAGTTCTGTTTGTATAATTTCCACCTTTCTTTACCCAACGGTCATCATATATTTTTGAATCATCCGAATAAAATTTTTTAATTTGATCAATTTTCATTTTTTGATACATCCATATATACTTCTTTTACTTTTTTTTCAACCAATTCCGGCGCAAAATTCTGTCTTATGAATCTTGCAGCGTTTACGCCCATTTCATAACCCAAAGAACGATCGGAAAAATAGTTTACCAACTCATTGGTGAGTTGATCGGGTTGATCTGGCTGGATAAGCCTACCGTTAGATGTATTGACCACTTCTTTCATCCCGCCAACTGGGCTGACAAATGCAGGAGTACCCACAGACATGGATTCCAATGCGGCTAAATAATAATCAGATGGACCATCTGTGTCTCGGAATGGGGCAACAAGAACATCTGATAGCTGCATCAATTCAGGCATGTTGTCGATTATGCCCTTGAATATAATTTTTTGATTAATATTTAAATCATCAATCAATTTTTGTAAATAGATTTCCCTATCTGAAAACTTCTCCATTTTCAATTCTGTCGTAATGATTAGCCTTGCATTAGGGAATTGTGTAAGGAATTTTGAAAAAGCCAATAAGACACATTCCATGTTCTTAGTTTGGCTATAATTGCCAACAAAAAGAATAATAGGTTGAGAAATATCGAATGAATGACGTTTCCGTAACTCTGCTTTATTAAAACTGTCAGAAAATTTTTCAATATTTATGGCAGGTGGAATGATATGGACTGCCCTATTGATAGATAATTGAGACAAAGAAGATGCAATATTTTTGCTAATAGCAATAAAGGTTACGTTATTCGTTATGTATTCCAAATATTTATTTCTAAGTGGATATTTTGTTACAATACTCTGTAGGTTTACTGGACAATAAAGGCTGTAAACCAAATGACTGTTTGAGATTTTTGAAATCAAAATACTCGCTAAAAGATAATCGATATAGCCGGAATGACCGTGAACTATTTCCGCGTCAAGTTTATCAAACATGGCACGCAAAGTCGCTTTGAGAGTAAACTCTGCTCCATATGCCTTTGAATTAGGTTCAGCATGAATATCAATATTCTTAAAAGCATTTTCTTTTAGAAAATCTTTTTTAGATTTTGAAATTAATGGAAAGTATGAAAGGATTTTAACATCATCACCGGTGATTTTCTGCTGTCGTACAAGGTTTAATAAAGAATTTGCTGACCCGCCAATAACTGTCCCATTAAGATTTATTGGAAATTTTGGAATGATGTGTAGAATTTTCACGATAGCTGTTCTTTATACCATTAATAATTAAGATTTCTTGCTGTTGTTATGATAACCCTAATTGCCATAGAGGCGTTTTACGTGCTGCAATTCTTCGTTTTCAGATTGGAAACGTCGTTTAATTATTTTCGCTGGAACACCAGCAACAACCGTATAGGGAGGAACGTCTTTTGTTACAACACTTCCTGCAACAATAATTGCTCCTCTGCCAATTATGCGGCCAGAAAATATTATTGATCTTTGGCCAATCCAAACTTCTGATTCTATGATTGTTACTGTATTTTTTGAATCCAATTTTGGTTTTGCTACCCTCATTGGTATACCTACCTGTTCAAAACCGTGGTCGTTGCCAACAAAATGAACATCTCTAGCAAGCATGCACAAATCACCAATGACAGTAGGATAAATTATGCTTGCACCAGGGCCAATTAAGACAAAACGCCCTCCTTTAATTTTTCCTTGTCTAATATTCCATTTTTTCCATCTCCCCATCGAAAGCCTTTTCCCAACGGATTAATGCAATATCTCATTTGCAAATATTTTGAGTAAAAAAACCGTAAAAACCTTTTTAAAGTCGGTTCTTTCAAGGCTTCTTCGCAAAGTAAGATGGTTCTGTCATTTACTCTATCAGGTTCAATTTGAGAAAAAATGTATTCTTCTTGAGTCATACCTTAACCTATTATTCAAACCGCCATACCATATTGAAATCATTACTAAATTCTTTTGCGATTAGTTCTTATATGATATGGTGCCAAACTTGCGCCAATGGATTACTTGGATTCGGATCGTTTTGATCCAAATCTCATCTCAATTCATTATTTTTCAAAAAACTTCCATAAATATTTTTCTTTACCATTTCGTCGTCGCACCATATTGCATCAGGTCTATGCCCTTGGCTGCATCCAAAATAATTAATGAACACGTCATGCAAATATTTTGCACCAACTTCCGGGAGAATCAATTTTTCAACTTGTGCCGCATGTTTTTTAAGGTCATCAACTAAATTAGGTGTCAGCGCTAACTTCTTTAATAAATTCACGAGATCATTCACATCTTCAGATTTAAAAACAATACCAGCGCCAGTTTTTTCTACAATGCATTTCGCCCCAACCCGGTCACTGACCACAACCGGCACACCCTGCATCAAGGCTTCATTGACAACCTGACCCCAGCCATCATGGCGGCTGGGAACCAGCAGCAGGTCATAAGCGCTGATGATCCTTTGGCCATCCCCCTTGGGATAAACCCCTTTGTAGCAGATTCCTGGCAGGTGATTTTTTAAAAACTTGCTGATGTCACCTGGTCCATAAATATCCAGCAGAACCTTGACATTGGCAGAATTGACCCGTTGCACCGCGGCGATGGCAATATCCAGCCCCTTCCGCATGATGAGCGACCCGCTGAAAAGAATCCGTAAAACCTCCTCCTTGTCCTTCTGTTCATGCTCAACGACTTTTCTTTCCACGAAATACCCGAAGGGGTAGACTACTTCTGCGGGGAAACCCACCCGGTGCAATTGTTCCTCGGCCAGCGGAGATACTGCCAGGATACAGGGCATTTTATCCCTGGATGCTAGTCGCATGATCGGCCACAGCATCCGGTAGGCAACATGCCTGCCCAATACCTTCAAATGTGAGGAGAACCACCCTTCCTCCTTCCAGTAGGCGTGTGGTGCAGTGGAGTATGGTTCAAAAATGACCGCCACTTTGTGCTTGCGCCATAACGCACGCAACAGGACACCGAAAAGCCGTTTCTCCCCCCAGAAGCTGAGAAAGATGTGGATGGCAGCGTGGTTCTCCTCAAGAATATCCATCGATTTTTCTGCAAAACCGTGGCGAGGCAATAGCGTTAGCGGGTTTACAGACGGGTCGACCAGTTGCCTGCTCTCTACCTGTCGGTAGGTGAAGGTTTTCTCTACGAGAACATAGTGTATGGGTTCTCCTACCAATTCCTGAAAAGGGGTCAACGTATCCAAAATGTACGAATCAATGTACTTGCCCCAATATACGATTTTCACTGGTTATCTATCCCTACCTTCCCGGGAGTGTGATTTGTTTATTTAAAACCCGGATTCCATGTCTGATAATTTTTCACCAACAATTTCACGCCGGAAGGGTAATGATTATGACCGAACTTACTTAATTTTAGCATGGTTTCCTCCATTTGTATAGCATTTTTAGAGCTCCAGTTAAAAATATCTCTCATCTGAAATGGTTATTTCAAATCGAATAAATGAAAATAACGGTTTGAGATATGAGAACGGGAGTTTTTTCAGGGAAGACGTTGTTCATACATCTCTCGATTCGGGTATTTTTCAGAAATTTTCATGATTACGCTTCTGGCTGTTCGGATGATCTTCCCAGCCAGGAAAATATACTTCAAGCGGAATGTCCTGATTTGTCGCCGGTATTCCGTTTCATTTGCAAAGTCCATTTTGAACAGTAGAAATAGATTGTAAGCCAGCATCATCAACTGAAAGATGGCTTCGTTGGCCAAAAAGGATTGGAGTAGGAAAT
>JAKPTX010000239.1 GCA_029570835.1 Bacteroidota bacterium | reverse complement strand
CTGCTCCAAGGGCAATGACTAATACTTTGAGAATGTTGATTGCTTCATTGAAAAATCCCATTTTCTAACCTCGTTTTATGAATTAGCGCCTCATGATTGAGGCTTGCTAATACATAAACAACGGTCACGGGATTTTTGCCATTAAAACAAAAACTCTTTCATATATCTCTACAGAAAGCTATATTAGGAAATTCGAAAGAATGCGACGAAATCCATTACATGAAAGAATTTCGTGCCATAGTTCTATCATGGAGTTAGTGACATAATAACATGGGGAATTGAAATACAGGTTGCGTCATCAACACTGAGACAACAAACACACAGATAGTAATTTCGATAATAATTTGCGATGTTATAGGAACCGTAAAAAAAGTCTTGTTTTTTTCAAATGCATCATATTGATATGAAGCATAAGCTGTCCAGTATCTAAAGTAAGACTTTTAGTAGAAACTCAAATCCAATTGCTTTTCCGAGCTCTCCAGCTCTTATTGTGAGTTTTACTTTGAATGATTGAAATCCAAACCGGTCGCAGGAATTGGTCAATCCCCAAAAATACAAGTTTGAGATTAAGTTCCGGCAACTGGGTTCGATAAAGAAATTGACGCCAACGAATCTGAATATCTGGATCATCAGACAAGGCAATGACTTTGTCCAGACTGTCAGGCTCGTAAAAAGTTTTTCGATTGGTGATTGTTTGCAAGATAGCCTGTTGAAGGAGATTCCCATCAAAGTCAAATTGGTTCGAGAGATAGTAAATATCGTAAATGTCCTTCATGCGACTCGTCAATTGTTGTCTTTGGATCAGCGCTTCAAATTTTTCTGCAATTGTGCTTTCTAATGAGTACGTTAGAATCCAGGCAGGTTTAAAATCTTCCAGTTGCACGGGGATAAGTAGTTTCTCGGGATCCGGAACAATGACATCACCAATTCCAATATCAACATTGAAAGGCGTTTTCGTGTTCTTTACAAGCCCAAGGAGTTGAAAACTTACCCCCTTATACTTCCGTTGTAGCGATATGATCTTATAGCCTTGAGGAATCAGTTGTATGTAATTGTTTCCAGTATCGACTGATATGATTTCGTTCACCATCCTTTGAATGTCTTCAATGCCGCCAGGCTGCTTCTGTAAAAGAAAGTCAATATCCGCAGTTGACCGGCTTGAAAAATTACTGAGAGTATAGATGAACATGCCGCCTTTAAGTACCAGATAATCCGCATATTCTGATCCACTTAATCGACGCAAAAATTCTTCCTGGCAAAACAGCTGCAAAAGGAGTTGAAGAGATTTTCCGCTCTCTTTTGATTTTCTTTTTAGACGCGCAAGAACTGACGCTCCCAAATCTGTCATCAATCACAACCTTTCTTATAGTGATCTTATTCGTTTTCCAAAGAACGTTCGAATCATTGATCTACAACCAGATACCAATCCGGCTTTTTATTTTCTTTAGTATTCGTCGCTTCTTAGAGTAATCGAGCAAATTCGAAATATTCTTATTCGGATCAGCAATATAACCTTGAATTGCTTTATTGTACGTTTCGCGATCAATCTTATTTTCAAAAAAAACACATTCGCAA
>JAKPTX010000236.1 GCA_029570835.1 Bacteroidota bacterium | reverse complement strand
TAATGAATCACCAAGAATATATGATTTCCTGCTTGAAGTATTCAAAAACAATTTTTCAATCGGTAAGAAAACTGGCATTGCAAAAGAGTCAAAGATTTTGTTAAGTACGTGGAAGGACTCTATATCTTTTCGAGAAATATTTCGTGAACTATCACAAAAAATAGAGCAAGATTCAAATGTCGAGTCGGAATTAATTAATGTAAGGCTTGATGACATTATACAGGATGACTTGTTTAAATCAATTGACAAGAGAATAATATCCGAACTCGTACAATTGATCTGTGAAGAAAGTATCTCAGGCGAAAGACTGAATCAACTGTTGCAGCAGCGAAAAAACAAATTCTGGTATCCGGACTGGGAAGACTATTATGCATGTCTTGAAAATGGTATGCAGATGATAATGCTGGTTAGAAAAACAAATGAAATAAAAATCGAATCGTTTGGGGATGGTGTACAATCTTATGTTCAGAACTTCTATAAGATTGACCATTACTATCGAAAATATATCTTCCACTCCATTAATACCAACCATGATAAAGTATTGCATGCTTTAACCGAGAAAGTGGAGAAAGTGTACTCCAATGATTGGCTGCTTAACTATGGGAACAAATGGCAGAAAGTGGTTGACGCATTGCCACGATGGTTTAATCAGCCAACGGTTTCTCAATACAGATTCTTTAGTGACCATGTTAAACCGATGGTCAAGAATGGGCAAAAACTGTTCGTCATTATTTCGGATGCACTACGCTACGAGTGCGGTTGGGAATATCTGCAGAAACTTCAGACTGAAAAACGTTTTACAGGGGAGATCGAATATATGGTCTCCGTGCTCCCATCCTATACCCAGTTAGGTATGGCAGCACTGCTTCCAAATAAAAACATGTCTTTTCAACAACAGAGTGAAAACATACTTATCGATGGAAACTCCACACAAGGAGTACAGGGAAGAAGCAAAATACTTGATCAATATGCGGGAGTAAGAGCCACCGCAATCAATGCTGAAGATTTCAAGAATATGAACTCTGCCACAGAGGGTCGTGAATTTGTGAAGCAGAACGATTTGATATATATCTACCATAACGAGATTGACAAGGTTGGTGATGATAAAACATCTGAAGGAGATGTATTTAAGGCAGTTGAGAGAACCTTTGATAATCTCTTGAATGTTATTAAAAAGATCGCCAATATGAATGGAACTAACATGTTCATTACGGCTGATCATGGGTTCTTGTATCAAAATAATGTACTTCCAGAAAGTGATTTTTCCATTGGTGAGTTCAAGGGCGAAGTCTGGAAAGAATCAAGACGATATGTCATTGGTAAGAACCTGAAAGGCGATTCCAGTACTAAACACTTCACTGCAGAACAACTTAACTTGTCTGGAGATGCAGAGGTATTGATTCCAAAATCAATCAACAGGATGCGAATTAAAGGCGCAGGATCAAGATATGTTCATGGCGGGGCATCACTTCAGGAAATCGTAATACCTCTGTTAAAAGTCACAAAAACACGTCAGGACACCACAAAAAAAGTCAGCATAGATATAATCAAATCAACCGATAAGATTTCAACTAACCTGCTGGCTGTTTCATTCCTTCAGACCGATTTGGTGAGCGAGAAAGTCTTACCAAGACCAATTCGCTGTGCCATTTATGCTGATGATGATGAAATACTAAGCGATCTGTTTACATATAATTTTGACATCGCAGAAGGCACTGAGAGAATGCGTGAAGTCAAACACCAATTCCATTTGAGTTCAAGAGCAAGTGGTAAATACAAGAACCAAAGGGTAAAATTAGTCCTGAAAGAACCTGTGGAAGGAACAAGCCAATGGAAAACTTATAAAGAATATTCCTACACTTTGAATATTTCATTTACAAACGACTTTGACGAGATGTAATATGAATGAACTGGATAAAAAAATAAACCAGCACTTCGCTGGGAAGGTGGTTAGAAAAGACCTGACCAAATTAGTTAAGGGTAATGCTATAGTCCCAACCTATGTTCTTGAATACCTTCTCGGACAATATTGCGCTACTGATGACGAACCAACCATCGTACAGGGTGTGGAAACGGTGAAAAGTATTATCGCTAAGCATTTTGTTCACCGGGATGAAGCACAGTTGATTAAGTCAACTATCAGGGAAACCAAATCGCATCGCATCATCGATAAAGTTTTGGTTAGGTTGAATGACAAACGGGACATGTACGAAACTTCATTCGCTAACCTCGGACTTACCAAAGTGGCAATAAATGAAGGGATCGTAAAACAAAACCAAAAATTGCTGTCCGGTGGAGTGTGGTGTTTGGTAACTATGGGTTATCAGCCATCTGAGGAAAGGGATGCATCACCTTGGGTAATTGAATCACTGAAACCGATACAAATCTCGAATGTTGATATTGAAGAATTTAAGGAGTTACGTGTACAATTTACCACCGAGGAATGGATAGACTTATTAATGCAGTCAATAGGTTTGAACCCGGAAGAATTTACATTCCGTTCAAAACTCATTCAGTTAGCACGCTTGATTCCCTTTTGTGAGAATAACTACAACTTGATTGAACTTGGACCAAAGGGTACGGGGAAGAGCCATATATACTCAGAGATGTCACCGCATGGTATTCTGATTTCAGGTGGTGAAGTATCCAAGGCAAAGTTGTTTGTGAACAACAGCAATGGAGATATTGGACTGGTTGGCTACTGGGATTGTGTGGCATATGATGAATTTGCCGGAAAGTCCAAGAAGGTTGATCGGGGTCTGGTTGACATTATGAAAAACTATATGGCAAACAAATCCTTTAGCCGGGGTAAAGAAATTTATGGTGCTGCAGCGTCAATGGCTTTCATCGGTAATACGGAACATCCAGTGCCATATATGTTGAAGCACAGCAACCTCTTTGATGCTCTTCCCAAGGAATATTATGATACAGCATTTTTGGACAGGGTGCATTGTTATTTGGCTGGATGGGAAGTGCAGAAGTTGCGCAATGAAATGTTCACCGACAATTACGGGTTCATCGTGGATTATCTGGCTGAGATCATGAAGGAACTTCGTAAAGAAGACCGCATGAATGATTACACCCGATATTTTGAATTGTCTGATTCAATAACTACACGAGATAAAACATCCATTGCAAAGACATTTTCAGGATTGGCAAAGGTTATCTTTCCTCACGGGGAGTTTACAGATGAAGAGGCACGTTTAATGCTTGAATTTGCCATTGAAAACAGAAAAAGAGTGAAAGATCAACTCCGTAAAATGGATGAAACATTCGAAAGGGTTGATTTCTCATACATCAATAAAGCAACCAAAAAGAAAACCTTCGTTCAGACACTTGAATATATTGAAAACAAGAATCTGTTGGGTTTGGAAGATGATGAACCCGTGCCTGAAGTAATTTCACCTGTCTCCGTGAAGGTAGAGCCTAAGAAAGGTCTTGAGTTAGCAGAGGGACAAAAAATTATCCGTGACAACCAGTCCGGGATATCATATGATATGCTATTTGGTGCGTATTTAATTGGAGCAAAAGAAATAATAGTCACTGATCCATACATCCGTCTGCCATATCAGTTACGCAACTTCATGGAGTTCGCAAAACTTGTTTCGATAAAAAAGGATGATCTGGAAGAAGTTAAACTTCATTTGGTTACCAATAACAACGAAGAATACATAGAAAACTCCAAAGAAGCCTTTAAAGAAATGGCTGACTCTCTGGAATCACTGGGGATAGTTTTTACTTATGAATTCGTTGATAATACCCATGACCGCTCTATAGATATGGATAATGGTTGGAAGATAGTTCTTGGTAGAGGTCTTGACATTTATCAAAAGACAAATGGATGGCATGATATTGCTGAATATTATCAGGAGAAGAGGCTGTGTAAGGGGTGTGAGATCACTTACGTTAAAACCAAGTAATTATGAAGGTTCTTAAACCCGATGATTATATAGAGAAGATCAATTCATACTCAGAACAAGACTGGAAGCCTCTTCTCGACTTAATCCCGAAAATTGAAAAAGTTGAAAAATTCGGGGATGATACAGAAGCCATGAAACTTCTGGAACAAGGCATCATTGATATGAATCCTTATGTCGAGCATGAAATTGTTGAACAGTTCCGTAAAGTACTATATTCAATACCCATTGCTATTGATTTTAATTGGGGAGCATGGGATGAAGGTCGAGCAATAGTCAGCGATGAGAACTTTGATTATGACAGCATTGATATCCCCACCAAATGCAAAATAATTACTGCAATAGCAAGGAATGATAGATTCAGTAGTGGCAGGTTGGTTGAAGCGTTTGAAACCGGAATGATGCAGAAAGTGTTGAAGTCGATTCAGAATCAATTGAAATTTTAAATTTCCAAGAAAATGATACCTGATTATCAATCTGTAATGCTTCCACTACTTAGACTTGTTTCTGATAAACAAGAATATAAGTACCGTGACCTAATTGAGAAATTAGCAATTGAGTTCCAACTAACTGAAGAAGAGAGGAAGGAATTACTTGCAAGCGGGAATCAACCAATTTTTGACAATAGAGTAGGTTGGGCAAAAACATATTTAAAAAAGGCAGGTTTGATTGACTCCCCAAAGAGAGCAACATTTGTTATAACCGAACTGGGACTTCAAACGTTGCAGGAAAATCCTGACCGAATTGATGCAAAATATTTAAGAAAGTTCCCCGCTTTCCTCGAATTTGTTCATGCTGGAAAAAGTGAAAGTGATGATGAACCAGTTTTGCAGGAAATAACATCGCAAACCCCCGAAGAAAATCTTGATAGAGCATACCAAAGAATAAGAAAGTCATTAGCATCCGAATTGCTAAGTAAAGTGATTGAACTATCTCCTGCCTTTTTTGAAAGACTGGTAATTGAATTATTGGTTAAGATGGGGTATGGTGGGTCACTTAAAGATGCAGGTAAAGCAATAGGTAAAAGCGGTGATGAGGGAATAGACGGTACGATTAAAGAAGACAAATTAGGTCTTGACATTATTTATGTACAAGCAAAACGTTGGAAAACAGGAAATGTGGTTGGACGACCTGAAATTCAAAAATTTGTTGGAGCATTGGCTGGTCAGGGAGCGAAAAAGGGCATATTTATCACTACTTCAAGTTTTACCAAAGAAGCATGGGATTATACACCCAAAAATGAAACTAAGATTGTTCTTATTGATGGTGAGCGATTGGCTCAACATATGATAGATTTTAACATTGGTTGCACCACCCAGCAGATTTATGAACTCAAAAAAGTTGACAGTGATTACTTTGAGGAAGAATGACAACAGACATTTTATTTATTCTTACCAGCAGATAAGCAAGACGTAACCAACCATCTTCCGTGAATGCTGAATTACAACGATTTAAAATCTTTATTGATTACCAAATTTGATTGGATTGTTAAGTAAAATTGCTTGATTATATATTGATTGCATGGAGAATCTGATTTTCAATAATATCAGCAAAATCATTGAAAGGGATAGTAAAGTAACCACCTATAAATATGCTCTTTTACGTGGAGTTATCGATCTTATACAAGACAATTCACCATACATTACCATTTCAGAAGGAAGAATACATATCCCAACAGGTTTACTGATTGAAAAATGGATTTTGTACTACTATCCTATCTTGGAATCATCAACTTTTATTCCACAGATAAATGGAGATGTTAATCTTGCTTTTGGCAACCAGTTAAACCAAATAATCTCAGCATACCGACCCATTGGTGGCTTTTCGGCATTTTATAATGATTTAAAAAACAAGGGTATTCCAAAAAGTATTGAACAGGATTTCATTGCTCTGGCAAAGAAACTTCAAGATACAATCACACGAATGCCAATGAAGTATATTGGTCGTTCTGTCAGTAATGATTTCTATTCGATTTTTAACTATCAGTCCCAAAGACTCAGAAAGAATACTTCAACCAAAATTGACATTGAATATCTGATAAATAATTTCGGTTCTTTTTCAATCCCGGTTGAATATTATGAGGCATTCAAGGTATTGGGCAGTTTCATTGGCGGTCAGGATTCGATACTTTTTAAATGGGCGGAATTTTCGGTGAATGCGTCTGGTAAAAGGTTGTCCATTGAAAATGTCGTAAATGAAGTTTTGAGA
>JAKPTX010000155.1 GCA_029570835.1 Bacteroidota bacterium | reverse complement strand
GGGGTGTATGACGTGGAGGTGGATACCTCCCGCCAGCCGCCGGAGGAATGCGCCCGGCAGATCATTGAGCGGATGCAGGCAGGCGAGCCGCCCCGCGCCTTCCGCTTGCTGTGGCAGCGGTCCGCCGGGGGGATGTGAGGGGGGAAAAGATTTTTATGAATAAAGCTGTAACCTGATTATCATTCTCTGTAAGATATAATAGATAAGTAGTTCATTCCCAATAAAAGATTCCATTTGTTAGGGTGAAATAAATGCATCTTTACAATATCCTAGCCTCTCTTACCTCAGAGTGGCGATCAAATAATTACTATTGTGAAGAATATCCTGCAATTAGTGAAATTCTTGAATGGATATCAAATCCAGATGTTAATAGATTTCATCTGCGGCAACCACAAATACGAGCAATTGAAACGTATTGGTATTTGAGACTGGTTGCAGGCACTCCTAAAATTTTTGATTTATATAATAAACTCTTCCCAAAACGTTCTGACCTTTTGTCAGCATTGGGAATATCAAAAGAAGCGTTTGAGCGTGTGGATTATGACATTGATAGCTTGTGGAATAGTATCCGCAATGACGATGTATTTACTAAAGAATTTCAGCTTGAGGCTTTACGCGAATCTTTAAGTCTCGGATATCCGAGTTATATTCTTGCATTGGCAATGGGTGCTGGGAAAACCGTTTTGATTGGAGCTATTTTTGCCAGTGAATTTGCCATGGCTCAAGAATACCCAAATGCCAATTTTGTTGAAAATGCACTTGTTTTTGCGCCCGGAAAAACCATAATCGAGAGCTTGAGAGAGCTTGCGGAAATGCATTACGAAGCAGTTCTTCCAAGGCGCATGTATAAAGCCTTTTCGGCAGCATTAAAATTAACATTTACTCGCGATGGGGATCCAACTATTCCAATAATTTCTGGCAGTTCATTTAATGTCATAGTAACAAATACGGAAAAAATTCGTATTCAAAAAGAAACGATCCGCAAAAAGGATTTTGGGGATATGTTTCCAAGTGAGAGCGGAGATGAAGCGAGAAGTGAAATTGCCAATCTTCGGTTACAGGCAATTGCAAGTCTCCCGAAGTTGGCAATTTTTTCGGATGAAGCACATCATACTTATGGGCAACAATTGGACAAAGATTTAAAGAAAGTCAGAAAGACAGTGGACTATCTGAATAATCCACACCCATTAGGCTCACCTGAACATGAAGCCCATGAGTCAAAATTAATTTGTGTAGTAAATACGACTGGTACTCCTTATTTCCAACACCAACCTTTAAGGGACGTAGTAATTTGGTATGGCTTATCCGAAGGTATTCAGGATGGTATCTTAAAGCAACTGTCGGATAATATTTATGGTTTTGATTTTAATGGAAATATTGAGGATTACATATCATATGTTGTCACTGATTTCTTTAAGACGTATGGAGATGTTGTTCTACCAGATGGCACTCCAGCAAAAATGGCTATTTTTTTTCCAAAAACAGATGATGTTCGAGAGTTTAGACCAGTTGTTGAGGAAGCATTATTAAACCTAGGGCTTCCTACAGCTTTGGTTCTAGAGCATCATACAAAAAACGACAATAAATCTGACTTTGACCGATTTAAATCCAAGAACTCCCCACACCGAATTGTATTGTTAGTGGATCGGGGTGTAGAAGGTTGGAATGCACCTTGTTTATTTGCGGTATCGTTGGCACGACGTCTGAAATCCAGTAATAATTTTGTTTTACAGGCAGCTTCGCGATGTTTACGACAAATCCCCGGAAACAGAATGCCAGCAAGGATCTACCTTTCTCAGGACAACAAGGATATTCTCGATCAACAGTTAAGAGAAACTTATGGTGAAAGTTATGCGGATCTCACTGGTTCAGGAGCGCGCAGGCGGATTGGAATTATCACGATTAAGAAGGTTAATCTACCTCCAGTTGTTGTTAGAAAAAACATCCATCATATAATGCGTAAGGACATTGAACTGGATAATCTGCATCTCACTCTTCCAAATGTTGAAACTACAACCTATTTGGAAAAAGTAGTTTATGAGATTGGAGAAACTCCTGGACGGAAAAGCGTTTTACAACAGGAAGGGGAGCGTGAAATTATCCATCAGGAATCATCGAAAATCAGTTTATACCATGCAGCAGAACAACTTGCCAGTAATTATCATTTTGATGCAATGAAAATATTGATGGAATTAAGAAACATATATCCAACATTGGAAATGATACCGGTTGCTCATTTTAATGATCTGGCGGAACAAATAGAAAGACAATTAAACCAATATGAGCTTATTGATGAAACTGTTGAAGTTGCTCTTGCACTTATAAAACCAGATGGTTTTAATAAATCAATCGATTCACAGGGTAACGAAATTTATACTGCAGAAATATCTTATTCTATCGATCGCGAACAATTACTGGCTGAGTACTCAAAGTGGCAATCTCATGCCGGTTCGTTTGGTTTTCATTATGACCCATATAATTTTGATTCAAAACCTGAATGCAATTTCTTCGATTTGGTTCTTGGATATTTAAACCAACACCCTGGTGAAGTAGAGGATATCTATTTTACAGGAGGGTTAACAGATCCACAGAAGACCGATTTTTTTATCGAGTACAGGGGCACAGATAATAAATGGCATCCATATACTCCTGATTTTGTCATCCGCCGAAAAGATGGAAAATGCTTGATTATTGAAATTAAAAAGGCACATGATCGGGAACATCCTATTGACGGTGAATATGGGTCCAAGGCAATTGCCACACAAAAATGGGTTGATATTAATCCGGATTGCTTGAAATATCAAATGATATTTGTGGATCGAGACGAAGTGGGTTATGAGCAATTAGATGCATTACGAAATATGATTGAACCCGGTAAGCGCAAATAAAAAGGAGCTATCCATGGTTGAAGGAACGATAGTTGATATCAAACAAGCAAAAGGTCGTCCAATGTTATCATGGGTTGGAAAGCAGCCATTGCGAAATGTGATCTCCTACCCCTCTCAATTGGTTGAAACTTATGTGGCAAAACAGGACTATTCTTCAGACGGTGTTAATTGGACAGATTGGCCGGAAAAATTTAACAGGGGAGGATTATTATTCCACGGGGATAATAAGGATGTGCTGGCACATTTATTAGCAAATGGTTTTCGAGGAAAAATCAAGCTCATCTATATTGATCCCCCCTTTAATACCGGGGTGGATTATGTTCGTAAAGTAACTCTGCGTCAAACAAAAATGGAAAAAATAGAAGCTGAACCCTATTCCTTTACTGAGCAAATCCAGTATTCAGCTAATTATTCTGTGGATTTATTTTTGCAATTTTTGTATGAAAGGCTCCTTCTTGCTAAAGAATTGTTAAGTAGTGATGGGATGATTTTTATCCGAATGGATGTCCACCAGGAAGCCTTTCTTCGGTTAATTGCAGA
>JAKPTX010000214.1 GCA_029570835.1 Bacteroidota bacterium | reverse complement strand
TCCTGTTTTTTACCCAATTCTACATCAAAACCAATGGATTTCTTATCCATCCTTTCTTTGATGATTTTTTCCAAACCGAAGAAAGCTCCTCCCGCAATAAACAGGATATTTTTGGTGTCCATCTCAATAAAATCCTGTTGTGGATGTTTGCGTCCACCTTTGGGAGGAACATTTACTTTTGTGCCTTCCAAAATTTTAAGTAACGCTTGTTGAACTCCTTCACCGCTAACATCACGCGTTATGGAAGGGGTTTCGGATTTACGGCTGATTTTATCAATTTCATCTATATAGACGATTCCGCGTTCAGCTCTGGCAACATCATAATTGGCATTTTGCAGTAAACGCACCAAGATGTTTTCTACATCTTCACCTACATAACCCGCTTCGGTTAAAGTTGTGGCATCGGAAATAGCGAAAGGAACCTGTAAAAACCTTGCCAGTGTTTGAGCAATAAGGGTTTTACCACTTCCTGTGGGACCAATCATCAAGATATTACTTTTTTCCAAATCCACATCATCTTCATATTTCTGTTTGAAAATGCGCTTGTAATGATTATAGACCGCTACAGAAATTATTTCCTTGGCACTGTCTTGACCGATTACATATTGATCAAGATATGCCTTTATTCTACTGGGAATAGGTGCTTCAAAATCCTCTTGTCTTATGTCTTCTTTACTGGAATCAATTATATTGTGGCACATTACAATACATTCATCACAAATGTTGCCCGCAATACCTCTAATCAAATTTTTTACTTCATGTTCGCCTCTTCCGCAAAAGGAACAGGTTAATGTTCTGTATTTATCCAAGGAATCCTCCTTTTTAATTTACTTTCTTTACTTCAAAATTTTATCCGCTTTCTGTAAATCATTTTTATCTGACCGCTTAAATTTAGTCAAGCTATTTTCGCACTGAAATCACTTCATCTATAATACCGTATTCCATTGCTTCTTCAGCACTCATAAAATAATTCCGTTCAGTATCTTCCATAATTTTTTCAATGCTCTGACCACTATGTTTATGTAGGATTTCATTCATCCTACCACGT
>JAKPTX010000212.1 GCA_029570835.1 Bacteroidota bacterium | reverse complement strand
GCTTTGAGTTAGGAAATTCTTTATGAAAAGCCCAATCAAACAGAAAATTATACAATTGCACCAATCTTTGCCAAATACGGTTATACATTTAAGAGTTGATTATAAAGTCAATTTTGCTTTATGCTATTTA
The DNA here is from genome assembly GCA_029570835.1 of Bacteroidota bacterium. Classification (GTDB taxonomy): domain Bacteria; phylum Bacteroidota; class Bacteroidia; order Bacteroidales; family WCHB1-69; genus UBA5429. Next base: position 3,707 of record JAKPTX010000212.1, on the reverse strand, counting down.
AAAGGAGAGTGCTGTGACGCTAAAAGAAGTCAAAGAAATACTTGATGCAGAAGTTTTTGTTGGTCATGATCAGTTGGAAATGGAGGTAAGAACAGCATTTGGCGCTGATTTAATGAGCGATGTCTTGGCTTTTGCCAAATCAGGAAGCCTTCTACTCACCGGCCTTACGAATCCCCAGATTGTTCGGACTTCTGATGTACTCGATATTGCTGCCATTATTATAGTCCGTGGAAAACGTCCTTTACCTGAAACGATACAGCTTGCCGAAGAACTGCAAATCCCAATTCTGTCAACAAAATATATCCTTTTTGAAACCGCTGGTAGGCTTTACACAAAAGGAATCGTTGGCTGTTTAGAAAAGGTTAGCGAAAAACGTGACTTCTTATGAAGGTACTAACTTTAAGAAGTCTTTTCCCGTACAGGGGAAGTCTTTTGAAAACGCTGGACACATATCCAGCAAGGTTAAAGCCTTACTGCAAAAAATGCGTCTCTCTAACGAAATAGTGAGACGAGCTTCTGTGGTCACGTATGAGGCAGAAATCAATATCTGTTCATATGCAGAACGAGGCAAGATTTTGCTTAGAGTGACGCCAAAATTTTTGATTATAGATGCTATAGATGAGGGTCAAGGCATACCGGATATAGAGCTAGCCATGAAGGAAGGTTATTCAACAGCAACGGACAAAATCAGACAAATGGGTTTCGGTGCTGGCATGGGTCTGGCTAATATAAAGAACTTTTCAGACACTTTTAGGATTATTTCAGAGGTTGGTAAAGGCACCCATTTAAAGATGATTATTCGTATTAATTGAATATGTACTGAGCAATAGAGACTATTTCTAAATAACTGAACTTGGTTCAGTCGATGTCTTCGTCGCTATTACATTTTCCGAAATCCAGCCACAACCTGTGATTATCAATCCACCATCTATTCCCTATGAATATCCATTGTGCGTGTCCTTCGGGTGTAGGCAGAAAGATATATCTACTTTTTGGACCATCTGCGATACCGCTATGTACAACATTGTCCTCCCATTGTGCTGAAGTTCCACAAGTTGTATATTTGAAACTACTGAGTGAATTGATAGCCAATACATCACCATCTGTGGCATAGTAATAAATTTTCAACGATCTCAAGATGTCTGCCTTCAGAATGCACTGTATGATGGTCTTTTCATCCCTTTGAATGGCCATCAAATCTTGGATCTGTTCCAGGTATAAGTTAAAACCATTCATCCACACAGGGTGGCGTTCTGCAAGGCGCATCTGCTCATTCTCAGATAATGTTTCAATGTATGAGTGTTTGCGCTTAATAACAGTTTCCTTAAGCTCTATTAATTCTTTACTTGTTCTGTCTATCCATTTCTCCGTTTCAAGTTTAAGAGATTGCGGAGGTATCTTATTTTTCTGCAAAATGTCAATACTTCTAAGAAGCACCGGAATCTGATGTGCCAGTTTTTCTGCCATAGCCTCGGTTATTTCTTCGAAACTTTCTGGCACAACCATGTTTTTCTTATCTAAGAACATGTTATACGCATTGAAGCGAAGGTTTTTTAAACTGAATCCCACAAGAAATCCTTCAATCTTGAAATGATTCTTATCAACGTGACACTGTGTTCCATCAACACCGCTCTATAATACTTTGATCGCCCCGTTTAATATTTAGATTATCGAGTGCTGTTGATGATACCTTAAGAAATACCGAATATTGGACTTGGAGATTGAAGTATTCTTGTTCTTCCGGATCGTATGGGAAGTTTTTATTATTATACGGGTTTTTTGTTTTGTTGCTATTAATGCCTTTGGTATATACCCATTGGGTCAGTTATGGAAGAACAAGGTAATATCCTTGCCTTCAAAATACTTTCTCTAAATATTGTTACTAACTCTATCCTATCACCTGGTATTCATGGAGTGGTTCTTGGATGAGTTGCGTGTGTCTGCTTCGCGCTATCTGCCTTTATTGTCTGTATTACCTAATTAAAGATGAATTCAGATGAATTCAATTCTTTTTATATTCTCACGTTCCCATTTCTCATGCACTTTTCTACAAAATGAAGGATCCGCAACAACTAGGCAACTTTCTGTCATGCTTAACTTCTTACAGCAAACGACTATTCTATATCATCTGTCTGTGTAAGAATCCTATTAGCCCTTTGAACCTAAAACAGTTCAAACTCCCTATCTATCCAGAGTTATGAATAAACATAAAGGTGCAGCCAATGTTTGCTTTATTCACTTGGAATTATTGAATATATTGGATGCCTTACTCAACCAATGGGTCGTCTGGCGTTTCGCCTTTCCTTAGTTCTGCATTAAATAAAGGTGCACAATCTTCGCAGAACCACCCATTTTCACATTCCTCGGCCCCGGACAAAGGCTTAATCTGGTTACAGTAAACACACCTTATTTCCCTTGCACCCTGTGCCATAAGCTGTATTCTCCTCGGTCTCGGGGACGCCTTAAGAATCAGTATTCTTTCCTGGCTTTCATCCTCTAACAATTCTATGTCGTCAAATTCGTCGTCACTGCCAATAATCTCGGCCGTGTTTCTTCCTTTTTTCATTATATTCCTCCTGTTTTTGGCTCAGATATAAATATAAGAAGATAATGTGAAGGGGTAAAGATGTGGATTATGAAAAATTGTGAATTTGTTTTGACAAAAATTTATCTCGCCAATGGAATTAAACAAGGATATGGAAAAAAGGTTAAACATCTCAAATTACAAAACTGGTTTGCAGCCTTGTTCTGTTTATCAGTACATTTTTTTCTTTGGCGCTAAGGTATGTTGTTGGTAACGATGGGCTGTGATATTCTGATGGCATATTTAGAAAACATACAACCCACTTAAAGACGTTGAGTCTGTGGAGACTATATTGTCTAAGGTTTCTATTTGGAGAGGGTTGTGAATAATCAACAGGAAAAAATCTATAAGCAGTTAGAGGTCGGTTTTTTCAGGAAAGGTGAATACATTTTTCGTAAGGGGGCCAACCCACACATGTTTATATAGTAAAATTGGAAAGATTGTTCTCATAGCTTCTGATCAGCATATTATATTTCAAAAAGAACCGGTAAAGGCAGGTGGATCCTTTGGTATTGCTGCTTTAATGGCTGTGCAACCCCATATGGTAACGGCTGTAGCAGCAGAAAACAATGGAATTATGGTACTGTCAAGGCAATCCCTCTTTAAGATTGGGCACGATGATATTGATTTGTTTTCGTTGCTGATGACAAATATAGCACGAGAGATTGCTCCAAGGCTAAAATTGGCTGATGACATCTTTCTCCAGTACATACATGAAGACAAGGATAGCAGAGAATGAACAGACAAAACTTTTGTATAAACTTATAAACAATAGGTTGTCTTGTTTATTTAGCCCAGGTGTAATTCTGCATATATGAGGCGTAGAATTGTTTTTTAATATTGAGCCTCATTACATTACAGCAGGTTAGCTCAGAACGGTAACCATCGTTATTACGATTTTGTTTGTGAACAAACAAGAAATGAATTTCTGAGCAAAACTGGCCAAAGGATATGATAGTATGGAAGATAAAAGAGGTTAATTGTCTATCGGGAACAATGAGTTTTCCGGATAAGAACTCTCTATTTTTGTAATGATTTTACAAAATTTAATTTCTTCTCGTACAAAACACATAATAATATTCGTCCAACATAATTTACTTCTCTCACTGGGCTTGACTGGTAA
>JAKPTX010000193.1 GCA_029570835.1 Bacteroidota bacterium | reverse complement strand
CAACGTCGAAACTACACAGGATATCCGCTCCATCGAGATGATCAACTACCTCGGCCAGTCGGTATTCAAACAGGCTGTCGACGGTAAGGGCGTTTACAAGATCAATACCCGTCAACTCGAAAGTGGCATCTACTTCGTCCGATTCACCGATGCGAAAGGCGTAGTTACCACCGAAAGAGTTACCATTACGAAATAATCGTATCTGTCTTTCTAAAAAAGGGCCTCCAAAACGGGGGCTCTTTTTTTATACCATTTAGCTTCCCTAACTTTGATAGTGAAAATGAACAACCCATTTATGCCACTAAAACAAGATATTCCTATTTTTTTTATTATTGGCAGGCCACGATCAGGAACTACATTGATAAGGACCTTACTGGATGCTCATCCTAATGTTATTGTACCTCCCGAATATCCAGTAATACCTGATCTGATCCATCGTTTCGGCTTATACCCACGATGGACACCAAAATTGAAGAATGAACTTCTGCAAGCTTTCAGGCAACCTCAAACCTTTGAATTCTGGAATTACGATTACCTCCAAATAGATGAACAAAGCTTGATGAAAGACCTGGATGAAATGCAAGAAAACACCCCCATAACCAGTGTAATAAAATTATTCTATCTGTACAGTAAAAGTGTTTTCCCCAAAAGAGAGATTCAATTGATTGGAGACAAAAATCCCGTATATGCTCTCTACACTCGCCTACTCATGAAATGGTTTCCCGAGGCAAAGTTTCTTTTCATTATGCGTGATCCACGCGATAATTTCGTGTCAATGAAAAAATTCGACTGGGAAGCGCCAAACCCATCAATTCAGGCATGGCGATGGAAATATATCACAAAAATGATGTTCGAACTCAACAGAAAATATCCAGAAAGAACCTTTCTGTTTCTTTATGAAGACCTGGTCAGAAAGCCTCAAACCCTGTTCAAAAAAATCTGTGATTTTCTCGATATCGTATATGATAAAAACGTTTTTGAATTCTATAAAATAAGTAGTCATGAAAATTTAGGATTCATCGAAAGAGAAACTTTTCTGAAATATCATGAAAGCCTCACTAAGCCAATCAATACAGAGACTATAGGGAAATGGGAAAAGGAACTCCAATCCGACGAAATCAAAACAATAGATTATGTCGCTGGTCAATGGGCTCAAAAAGTGGGTTATTCCCTAAAATATACTCGAAAATCAATTGTTTTGCCAATAAAGACATGGCCCTTTGAAATTTATGGATGGCTGCTGTATAAATTGATGTTGGCCGGAGAATACATTCCATACAGCTTGAAAGTAAGGTTATCCCGATTTTTGCCTTCATTAGTCAAAATCTATGGGAAAGTTACCAAATTAAAAAAATGATCCAAAATTAACTCGTTTAAACCCAAACCTTAAATTTTTAGGTAATAGATATTCCCATTTTCTCCAGCAGTTTTTTTGTGGGTTTATTAATTTCGGCAATCACTGATTCATCGGGTGCAAATTTTATTTTCTTTACCGACTTAAGATGGTCAACAGCGTCCATCAGAGAGTATTTATGTAAGAGTTTATCCTGTTTATTAAGAGGCGTTGTTTTTAAAATTTCAAATAATCTATATATAACCCGCATGCTTAAATGATTAATAAACATCCAGCCATTAAGAGATTCTTCCCGCTGCATACTGGATGATGAGGCGTCTAATGTGTTTTTCAGATGATCAAAGAATTGCTCGATGTCCCCTCTACTTTTATATTCATGGTACAACTCCTTTGGAGTATTTTGTGTGTTATGTATTATGGCAAGTGTCCCCATGGTTTTTACTAATTCGTTGAACCTGGGCTTTGAGAAATTTTCCGGCAAGGACTGTATTCTGGACAGATAATCAGCTTTTTCCTGCTCTTTGAGCTTTCCGTCCAGAAACACCTCAATTCTTCTGTTCCCCGTCTCTTTTGTATCGGTATGAAAGATAAACCGTTTTGAGAATTCAAAATAATTATCTGTTTGTTCAATGTTTTCAAGAGCTTTA
>JAKPTX010000149.1 GCA_029570835.1 Bacteroidota bacterium | reverse complement strand
AAGATGTTCATCAGTTTGTCGGCTTGCACAAGTACATCGAGCACATCAAACACCGCCGCAGGCGTAACGAGCCAAAAGATGCGTGCCCGATACCGGGCGAAAAAAGCTTCCCCACCCGCCGCTGGGTGGTTGAGAGAACCTTGGGCTGGTTGGCAAAACGTCGCAGTATTGCCATCCGCTGGTGCAAGAAATCAGAAAACTGGCTCGCTTTTGTTCACATGGCCTGCGCCCAAATCTTGCTCAATATAATTTTCGGATAGGTTCTTATGTTAACAGCCTTGGTCAATAACCCTCAACAAAAAATATTTGACGCAATGAAGTTTAAAAAACTATATCCGCACCCGGTGGAACATTTTCTGGCTACTGTAAAAGATTTTTTTGATATTCAATTTGCAGTCATCAATGGCAATGGCACCTATTTAACATTGGTTTTAAGATTTTAACGTACTAACGGTCATGGTGATCGTTCCAGAACTGGTAAAAAGGCGTGATCGTTCCAACTTTGGTAGCTTTTGGCCCGGCCGGCACATATAGCGGTAACAAATTGCATCAGTACCACCACAGGTGGTGTTTTGCGAAATCTTTTACCAATTTTGGAACAGTCACGCTGAAAGGAATATTGAAGTTGTCGCATGCTGGTCATCTGGTAACGCTGGCGATGCTGATTGCGGGGATTGTGGTCGGCCGCAATGCGCAATTGGATAAGCTGTCCAATATAGGCTTCTTGACCGTTTGTTTAACATTCTCCAATATTTTCTCAACGCGAGAAGCAAGGTTAAAGGAAATCTGGTGTAATCGACGGAAAAATAGCAGCGGCTCAACATGCATATAACCATATTCATTTGGAAACTAGCAACTCATCTGAAAATTACCCCTGAAATACAGCATTGCAATGAATAAGATAAAAAACATACTTTTGCTGCCTTACTGCCATCAATTAGGTTCTACACACACATTAATATCGATTGGAAAACACTTGAAGAACCTTGGATACAACGTTATTGTCGCTGGAGAAGGTGAATATCTTAATCTCGCCGAACAAAATGGCCTGAGATCCGTTAGCCTGTTAGAAATACCCATTGATACATATAGAAAAAAAACAGATAGTGCTGACTTGGTCTATCAAACTGAAGAAGAAACAGAGCTTTTTATAGAATCAGAAATTGCTTTATATAAAAAATTCTCAATAGACTTAGTTATTTCAACTTTGAGGTTTACTGCCCCGATATCTACTAAATTAGCAAACATTAAACATATATCTTTAACCTATGCAATTCTTTCAAACTATTATGCGTTGGGTATTACAATTCCGGAAGCACATTTTCTATACAAATTTATATACAAATTTAGAGGTATTCCGATATTGTATAGCTTGTTAAATAAAAGCGGTAATTCGATTTATTTTTATTTTATGAAGAGATTCGCTAAAGTCTATAATTCGGTAGCAAGAAAACATGGGTTACAAGAGAAGAAAAATTTACTTTCATATTATGAAGGTGAAGTCACATGGCTTTACGACATTGAAGAGTTTGCCCCAGTAAAGAAGGCTCCAGCCTCTATTAAATATCTAGGTACGATATTTAATAGAGTAGTTGCTGAGAAACCGAGTTGGATTGAAGAAGTTAGAAAATTAAAAGAAAAGTCGGGATGTAGGGTTATTTATGTTTCAATGGGTAGCAGTGGCACCCTGTATACAACCGTAATTGCCGATGTAATAGAATACTGTAAAAAACATAATTACTTAATCGTTACAAATAGTATAAAACCGAAGGTGCTACCTGCTGGAGATATTGAGATTGACAAATACAAAGGCCTATATACTGTTAACTATGCATCTGTAGAAGATATGTTATCAGTTGCAGATATTGTTGTTTCGCATGGAGGAAGAGGTACGATGTATGATAGCTTAGAAATTGGTGTTCCATTAGTTGTTATACCTCACCAAGCTGAACAAGAATGGAATACACTGAGATTAGAGAAGATGGGAGTAGCAAGAAAAGTATCGAAAGCGCATTATTCAAAAATTGAGCTATTCTCGGCATTAGATAGCATTTTTGATGACTATTCCTCCACAATGGAAAATATCAATTTAATAAAGAAATATATAAAAAAGTATGACTGGAAAAGAGAAGTTGAAAAAACTCTACAAGAATTTGAAAGTGAAAGATATTAAATTGCCTAATAAAATTGGATTTCCCCGGAAAAAGTGGACACGATTTAATGTCCTGAAGGTTGCTCGAATTCTAACGGGCTGAGGTAGCCCAGAGCAGAATGCATTCTCTAGCGATTGTGCCATCCTAAAAATAGACTTGCATGTTTCCTCTATCTGGGTTAAGATTCAATAGCGTAAAATTCTTTCTGTAATTTCTACCCCCCAAAGTGGTAGGTCTGGTATAACCTTCAGGCAACCAAACCAAAAAGGAGAGACCATGACCTACCAGAATGATTTTACCTTACCAGGCGAGTTTTTAGAGCAAATTGCC
>JAKPTX010000153.1 GCA_029570835.1 Bacteroidota bacterium | reverse complement strand
ATTGAAGTCCCCCGGATCAAATCCCGATTGGACTTTGGGAGCAAACCTTCCTATCAAGAAATGTGTGGGGGGAATTTATCTAAATACCCTCACAGGTATTAATGTAGATGAAATGCTGTATGATTCCGAATCTCCAAATTTGTATTCCCGCGGTGATTTGGACCTCAGCAAAAAGATTCAATTATACCTTGGTTTTTGGGACAAATGGGGTATCGGCTTTGGTATGGCTATAGACAATATCAAAAATGATCTTTCTGATACTCTTGATATTTATAAAAAGTCCAGTGCTTATTACTTTGATTTAAGCGGAGGTATGTCTACAGACAAATGTGATGTGGGATTGCAAGTTAAATATGCAGGTGGTTCAGCAGAGAATGAACTGACTACTTATAAGGATTTCAATGATGAATTCTACCGCTTTGGAGTTGATCTTGCAGGCAGATATTATTTACTGCAAAATCAGGATTTTGATGTAATGTGTCTGGGTAAGGGATATTTTAATATAGATAGTAAGAAAATAGATACTCCAAACCCGGAAAATAAACCTGTAGAGAAAACAACTGATGGTAACAATTTTATGATTGAAGTTGGAGCAGGCCTTAACTACAAACTCAACGATACTAATACTATCATCTTTGGCTTTAAACCCATTCGTTTCGCTTCCGAAAGTATAGAAGTGTCAAAAGAGGGAATTAACGGCTCGCATAAAATGTCGCATAGTTTTATCTATGTTCCGGAATACAATCTGGCTGTGGAATCAAAAATTACCCGTTGGCTGACTGGACGCGTGGGAGCTCGTCAGAATTATGTATTTTATTCCGAAAAAGATGAGCCAAGCGGAGATGGGGAGTTCGAAGATTCGGAATATCAGTCCGAATTTGTAATGAACCTTGGTTTGGGCTTCAACTTTGGCAAATTCAGCATAGATGCTGTTCTGGAACACGATTTTCTGCATCACGGACCTGAATTCATTGGTGGCAAAACCAATGGCCTTGCCTCAATGATTTCTTTAACTTATCAATACTAAAAAACCCTTTAACGAGCTGGAGTTCAATACCAAATCGGTATTCTGAACTCCAGCTTCCTATTAATTTCAAAGAAAGATAAGATTTTTAAGCATTGGATTTCGGCGCAACCAGGAATCCAAAACCGCATAAAAGTATTTTTCTTGGACTGCGGTAATTTCGTAAAAATCTTTTTTTGTTGCAACTTACGGGTTTGTAAATTCTGACTTAAGTAAATGCTGAAGGTAT